>JASGCQ010000074.1 GCA_030054025.1 Phycisphaerales bacterium
CAATGTTTACCAATTTGCTTTTACTCACATGCAAATATATTTCGGTAGTTTTTATCACAACTATCCGAACTAATTTTCAAGAGGAATAAAAATAATAAACATCCGCTAATTCGACAAATTATCGATTTAGTACCTGCTCACATTCTTCAAGGCTGCATACAGCAACATCAATCAGACAAAGGCTGTTCTCGTTACCGAACTTATGATCAGTTTGTGGCTCAAACTTTCGGACAGCTAAAGGAGGACTGAAACTACATACCTGCTGGGACGATACTCTTGCCTTGCCAGATTTGGTCAACATTACCGAAGCACGCACCCACGATGTAAAAGGACATCCTAGCCGCATCTATCCGAAAGGCACTATTGTCATAGAAGATAAAGGATATTTCGACTTTTCGCTAATGGCCGCCCGCTGTAGTGCCGACAACTACTTCGTCACCCGCATAAAAGAAAATACCGTCTATGAATCGCTCAAAGAACGAGACTTGCCCGCCAATCAAGATCAGCACATCATCAAAGACGAAGAAATAATGCTCAGCAGCCCTAAAGCCATTGAAAGCGGAATGGGCGGCTATGCCCTACGCCGCGTAGTGGTCTATGATGAGCAAAATGACAAAACAATAGAGGTACTCACCAACAACTTTGAATGGAAAGCCGCAACTATAGCAGCTCTTTACAAAAAACGATGGAATATAGAACTGTTCTTCAAGGCGATGAAGCAAAACCTACAGCGCAAAACACGCCTTCAGCAACTTTGTAGAACGAATAAGAATTTGCCTAGCTTATTACCTAAGCCTCGATTATGTGTGCAATCATATCAGCCAAGGAGCAAAAGCAATTGAGAAAACGAATAAACCTCCAGACTTATTTTCCGGACAACTAACACTCTAACTCAATAAAATCAAATACTTCAGAAAGTTTCGGATGAGTGTGATTGATACATTACCGTTTTTAAGGATCGACTACATATTTACAGAGGATTCGAACGTTTCAAAAAGAAACCTAATGGTGAATTTGGGTTTAAAAGAGTTAAGCATCAAAGTGTAACATTCAATTGACCGCTTAATTCTTGAATATCCTTTACCACTGCATCAATGAGCGGAATGCCCCTTTGCATCCGTTCTTGTACCATCAGGCGTTCGGGGTCGCCGGGTATCAACACCTGCTCTTGCCCCTCCACCGTTTTGGCTGCTCTAAAACGGGCAATCCATTGGTCCATATTAGCTTTGAAATCGGCTGCAGGGCGGAAAGCATCAATACGCATGGCACCAAAAAAATGACCAATTCCTTTGCCGGGCATATCATCGGCAAGAGGCAAGAAACTCACAAAGGGAGGCACCCAAGGCCCGTAATTGGCTCCACTCAGCACTGCCGAAAATATATCTACAATACTACCCAAAGCATAACCTTTATGACTACCCTGCTCTCTGGTGCCACCCAAAGGCAATAAAGCACCGCCATTCTTCACCTCGTGTTGGTTGGTAGAGATATGCCCGTCCTTGTCTTGTATCCAACCTTCGGGAGCGGGCAAATTTTTGCGTTGCAGTATTTCAAGTTTCCCATTTGCGGCAGTAGTGGTCGCCATATCTGCTACAAAGGCTGGTTGATTGCCTGTGGGAATGGCTACGGCAATCGGATTGGTACCCAATAATCGCTCGGTAGAAAAAGTAGGGGCTACCAAAGGACTGGCATTGGTCATAGCGATACCAATCATATCTTCTTCCAAAGCCATCATCGCATGAATGCCAGCTATCCCAAAATGATTGCTGTTTTGTACACTTACCCAACCCGTACCTGCCAGCCGAGCCTTTCCCATAGCTACTTTCATAGCATAAGGAGCAGCTACTAAGCCCAATGCTGCATCGGCATCTATCACTGCTGTAGAAGGGCTTTCGTGAATGATAGACATCTTGGGCTTTGCATTCACCCTACCCGCTTGCCACAACCTGAAATAACCGCTCAATCGGGCAATACCATGCGAATCTACACCACGCAAATCGGCTGCCAATAGCACTTTTGCAGCTTCTTCGGCTTCTTGCTCTTGACAGCCCATTACAGCAAATACGTCTTTTGCAAAGGTATATAACTGTGTATAAGAATAGGTTTGATCAGCCATTGCTCTTGTTTGAAAAATCGCTGCAAATTACAGAACAATAGGCAAAGCTTATGATATGATTAAGAGAGGTAGCCTAAAAGCCATTCTTCTTTTTCGGGATAAAAAGTTAATTTGCGCACGATTTCGAGAAATACTAATCATAAAATAATACACAATTTATATGGATTTATTTGCCAAATTTGAGCGACTCGGTCCCATCGGCGACTATGCAGAACAAGCTCCTGGCTATTTCGCTTTCCCCAAATTAGAAGGTGAAATTGGTAACAGAATGAATTTTAGAGGCAAAGAAAAAATTGTTTGGAGTCTCAACAATTATCTAGGACTTGCCAATCATCCCGAAGTGCGTAAAGCAGATGCAGATGCAGCAGCAGCTTATGGTATGGCTACCCCTATGGGTGCACGTATGATGAGCGGCAACTCGAACAATCATGAACAACTGGAGTGCGAATTAGCAGAATTTGTAGGCAAAGAAGATGCTATGTTGGTCAACTTTGGCTACCAAGGCATGGTATCTGCTATTGATGCTTTGTGTGGTCGTAGAGATGTCATCGTATATGATGCAGAATCACATGCTTGTATTATAGATGGCCTGCGTTTGCACCCCGGTCAGCGTTATGTATATAAGCACAATGATGTAGCTGATTGCGAAAAACAATTGCAAAGAGCTACAGAAATGTCCGCTAAAACGGGTGGTGGTATTTTGGTGATTACCGAAGGTGTTTTTGGTATGAGCGGCAATCAAGGTAAAGTGAAAGAAATCGCTGCCTTGAAATCGAAATACGAATTCCGCTTGTTGGTAGATGATGCGCATGGATTTGGCTCTATAGGCAGCCGTGGTGCGGGCGTAGGCGATGCTCAAGATTGTATCAAAGAGATAGATGTTTACTTCTCCACCTTTGCCAAATCAATGGCGAGCGTTGGCGCATTTTTTGCTGCCGACAAAAAGATTTTAAAATTCTTACGTTACAATATGCGCTCTCAAATCTATGCCAAATCAATGCCGATGCCATTGGTAGTGGGTGCTTTGAAACGGTTAGAACTACTCCGTTCTCGCCCAGAATTGCGTGAAAAACTATGGCACAATGTCAATAAATTGCAGAGCGGTTTGCGTGAACGTGGCTTCGATATCGGTACCACTAATTCTCCCGTAACGCCTGTAGTAATGAAAGGCGGCTTGTTTGATGCAACTCACCTGATTTTGGATATGCGCGAAAACTTCAACATCTTCTGTTCTGTCGTAGTGTATCCCGTTATCCCTAAAGGTTTAATCATTTTACGTTTGATACCTACAGCTGCACATACCGACGAAGATATTGAGCTAACCTTAAACGCCTTCAGTGCCTTGCGTGACAAAATTACCAACAAAGAGTATCCGCAAGAAATGCCCAATATCAGTGCCTTGTAGCGCTGCTGCATTTAATTTTTATAAAAAGCCGCTACAAATCGTAGCAGCTTTTTTTTGATACTGTATAGTTGAAAATGCTTTAATTTTGAGCTTCAAATCAGTTCAGCATTGATGAAATCAGATATTACTATTTGGCACAATAAAGTATGCTCTACCAGCAAAAAAGCACTTCATTTGATAGAAGAACAAAGCGAGCATTTGCAGATTAGAGATTATATCAAAGACGCTCCCAGCGTTGCGGAGTTGGAGAAAGTCCTGAAAATGATGGGGCAAAAACCCACTTATATTCTACGAAAAAAAGACAAAGTATTTCAAGAGTTATTTGCCGATAAAGAACTGAGCGATGCCCAATGGCTGAAAGCCATGAGTGAGCATCCCAGCATCATTGAGCGACCAATTGTCATCATCGGCAAAAAAGCCTATTTGGGCAGACCTTTTGACGAGTTTTCCCAAATGTTGAATACATTGTTTTAAGACTTATCCGCCCATGAGCAGGGGGCTATTGCACAAAGGTTTTAAAAGTAATATTGCCTTGGGAAGGTGCAGTCAATCGGGTAAGATACAATCCTGTACTCAATGATTGGACATCTATCAGCGTAGTATTCAGTCCCATTTGCACCTTCCAATCTTGAACCATCAAACGCTTGCCGCTGAGGTCAAAAAATTCGATAAGGAGCGTTTCATTTTGTGCGCTCACGAAATCAAGATGTACAAGACCCTTGCCCGGATTGGGATACAAACGACAATCTATGGCTCTGATACCTGCCGAACTGCTGATGCCTAAAGCCTCAACAGCTTTGTTCACTGCTCCAAAAGCATTTACTTTGCCATGTCCCCAAAGGTTGCTCCCTGTTGTGGTTGGTGCTCCTGTATAAGTATCGTGTAGTGCGGTTTCCTTTAGTATTTGTATTGTTTTTTGAGGATCCAGATTAGGATTCGCCTCCAACATCAAAGCAACGATACCTGCCACCACAGGAGAAGACATGGATGTGCCGGTAAGCATTCCGTAATAATAATTTTTGCCGTCTATGGGACTGTTATACACGGCAACGGTATATTCGGCACTGGTGCCAGCCGGTGTATATGCCGTATCGTAAGAACTCACTCCCGAGCCAATCATCAAACCCGGACCTGCAATATCGGGCTTGGTGCGATTATCTACTGTTGGCCCTTTGCTGGAGTAAGGGGCGAGCCTGCCCAAAGCTACATAAAAAGAGTAGCTAATATTGCCTCCTGCCAAATTCAAAAAATTGACTTTAGAAGCAAAAGAAGCGACAGCAATCGCCGATTTCGTATCTGCAATATCGCCTGTGGTCAGGTTGGTATTACCCACAGAAGTATTAGGGATAATGCCGGAGGTAAAACTGCCATAAATGCCTGATGTTTGCTTTACATAGCCATTCCACATGTGTATATTTCCCTCTTTAGCTTTTAGCGTAATAAAAATAGTGTTCTTGGATTTTTGATAAACGCGCAAAAACATTCGGGGCTTTTTATTGAAAGTGGCCGAATCGGGTACAAAATCTATAAAGCAAGTATCGGCATCTGTGCCTACTAAAGTATAGCTGCGCAGCGTATTATCCAAACAAACAAAACCTGTTGAATTGCCGGCTGTGGCACCATTATACAAAGTTACTTTGACACAAAATTTCTTGGCGGTATCGCCCCAAACGTCCACCCAAGTATTGGCAGAAGATGCTGACATCGTCAATTCGGTATTGACAATGGTATCTGCGGTAGTAAATGTTTTGGCTAAATGAATATTATTAGCCCCATTATTGCCCCCAGAGCAAACAAATATTTTTCCTTTCCCAGTCAAGGCATCGCAAGCTTGGCTAAACAGGGATGTACCGTCATGCGAACCCATGGTGCAGCCCCAACTGAGGTTGGCTACCGCAGGCTTGCCTACACTTGCGGCGTAGGTATAGATGTAATTCATCCCATCAATAATATCCGACATGCCTGTAGAAATCCATTGAGTAGAATCGGGGGTGATACCCACAAATACCATATCGCTGCTACAAGATACACCCCTGAATTGCTTGTTGGAAGCACTACCCCATCCACTGCCTGCCGCTATACCTGCCACATGTGTACCGTGCGAAAACTTTGGCAAATCAGTTCCTTTTGATTTTATGATAGCTGTGTCAGTCATCTCGTTGCCAAAGGCAAAACCCGAAGGCGGAGTGCCTGTAGATTTTTGTTCCCACACTTTTTTGATTCTCCAGCCCCCACCGCTGGTATCGCGAAAAGTGGGGTGATTATAATCAAATCCCGCATCTATGATGCCGACAACCACATTCTTACCAGTATAGGGCATCTTCAAAGGACTGTTACCATTATGCACCGAATCTACCCGAGTCACCGCTCTTGCCGCATCCATATTCGATTGTAGCGGTTCATCAATTTGCAGATAGTCCAGGCCGTCTAATTGGGCAAAATTTTCTACTTGTGCTACAGGAATGGAAACCGTCCATACGCTACCCGCTTTGGTACCCACTTTGGCACCCAGGAGGTCTATCGCAGCAGTCTTTATTCTTTCATTCACTTTTATTAAGGCACTCAGGTACCAAGCACCCGAAGCATCTTTTCTATATACATAGTTGGGAGGAAGTGTATTGGCTGAGCGCTTTTGCTTGTCGGCC
This sequence comes from Phycisphaerales bacterium, assembly GCA_030054025.1. Classification (GTDB taxonomy): domain Bacteria; phylum Bacteroidota; class Bacteroidia; order Chitinophagales; family Chitinophagaceae; genus Rurimicrobium. Next base: position 6,167 of record JASGCQ010000074.1, read on the forward strand.
AAAAACAATTGGGTATAAGCCGATAATTTGGCTTTGGGAGAGCGAAGCTCTTGAGCATTTGCTACTCCAACAGTACTCAATAAGGTGGTAACAAGCAGGCCCGACTTCAATAAATGGCGCATAAAATCGTTTTTATTCGCCACAAGTTTAAATCTTTTATTTCAGAATTAACACAAAAATGAAGATTAGAAGAGGGCTTTCATAAATACGTTGTTGAAAGACTCTCTATACTCAATAACAAAAATCAATGGCCCATTTGATACAAAATTGATCAACAACAGTTTGAAAGAACCAAATTTATTACACACTTTTGTTACCTAAAGTCAGCACGAATATGATTAAAAAAGGAATACTAAATCAACTCATACAAACTCAGTTTTGGCAAAAGTCCAATACTGACAAGTTACTTCAAGGACTTTGAACAAAATCCTCAACTCTATTTTGACACATCTTCACTTATTATTTCAAGCATCAAGGAGCTTGAAAATTATTTGGAGTTAATTATTCCGGTTGGCGACAGAAAATTAAATGGCGCATTCTTTACCCCCGGCTACATCATTGACTTTATTATAAATGAAATTCGACCAAAGGAAAATGACACTAACCTTGAGCCAAGTTGCGGTTGTGGTGCTTTTTTAGTTGACTTGACTGACTATTACAAAAGGACTTTTAACAAACCAATCAAAAAAATAATCAAGGTCTTTAACCCCCTTCGGAACAACACAAATATCTTGATCTTTCTTTTTGAAAAAACCAGCTAACGAAAGCTCACCGTGGGGACTGATCTAGTGGCGGATTTAAAAGGTTCGGATTTACTTTATTACGAATGAATTCAGCCTTTACAACTTCATGCAACAACTAATTGGCTTCTGACTTATGATAAGGTTGTTTTTACCTTCAGTTCCAGACTTTCTAATTGCAGCTTCTATGGACTTCCTAATTCCGTTTAATGCGTTTTGAAGCGTTATCAAATTCGCCATCGTAAAAAAACTCTTTTAATGTTACGCCCAGTGCGGTGGCGATTTTTTCAATATTGACAATTGAAACGTTTCTTTGACCGTTTTCAATGCTTGCAATATAGCTTCTATCAAGGTCAGCAGCATAGGACAAATCCTTCTACGACATACTTGACGCTTCTCGGAGTTCCTTAATACGCTGACCTCTTTTTTCTTTTACATCCACACGACAAAAGTCAGAATATGTTGACTATAAATCAAAGACTATAAGTAACAATTGAAAATAAATAGCATTTTTGTCAGCAGTGACTCTGCTGAATATCAAAAATGGAAAGATTATTTGAGCGGTAGCAGCGAAAGTGAATTCAGCAAAGTAATATTCAAACTATACACTTTATTAGGAAAGCCCTACAAAATCTATACAGAAGATATTTCATTAATCAGATATTTCGCTTTAATTTTGAAGCATGGACAATACTCATTTGATACTCTATATTATTGGCTGTATCCTGATGATCGCTTTTTTTGCCGGCACAGAAATTGCCTTCGTATCGGCCAGTAAACTGAATATCGAACTCAAGCGCAAGCAAGGCACACTTGCCGGAAAAATCTTAGGTCATTTTTCGAACAACCCCGAAGAATTTATTGGTTCCAGCCTTATTGGGGTCAATGTATTTTTAGTCATCTATGGCTTGCTGATGACCGATCTTACAGAGCCTTATTTCAAGGTAATGTTGGGATTCGTGGATAAAAACTATGGTCATACGGCTTTTGAATACACTTCTTTATTGGCAGATACTGTATTAGCCACTTTGATTATTCTTGTGGTGGCAGAGTTCTTACCCAAAATCATTTTCAAATCCAAGGCAGATAGTATGCTTGCTATTTTTGCCGTACCCATGCAATTTTCCTACCTCATCTTTTATCCGCTCGCCAAATTGTTCGTTGCTATTTCAGAATTTATTCTCAAATACCTTTTTAATGTGCGCATCAAAAACACAAAAGATGTATTTAACCGCACAGATTTAGAACATTTTGTAAAACAAAGCTCGCACGGACACGAAAACGAGAACAATGAATTGAACACCGAATTGTTCGAAAATGCGCTCGACCTCGTGAATGTAAAAGTGCGCAAATGTATGATTCCTCGAAACGAAGTAGAATCGGTAGAACTGAATACCCGTATTGACGAAGTGCGCACTAAATTTATCGAAACAAAACTGTCCAAAATATTGGTGTACGAAGGCTCTATTGACAACATACTGGGCTATATCCACCACCTCGACCTCAATCGTAAGCCCGGAAATATCAAATCGGTATTGCACAAAATATCTGCCGTACCAGAGGCCATGAGTGCTGTTGACTTGATGAACCAGTTTACACGCGAACGCAAAAGCATCGCTTGGGTGATAGACGAATTTGGCGGCACTGCTGGTATCGTTACGATGGAAGATGTATTAGAAGAAATTTTCGGCGACATCAATGACGAATACGATGTTGAAGAATATGTAGAAGAACAATTGTCGAGCAATGAATACATCCTATCAGGCAGATTAGAATTAGACTATCTGAACGAGAAATACAATTTCAATTTCCCTACCGAAAATTCAGAAACACTTTCGGGCTTTATCATCGAGATGCACGAAACCATCCCCAAGCAAAACGAAAAAATCCATATAGACAATTATCAATTCGTAGCCCTGATGGTGAGCGACACCCGAATAGAAACCGTAAAAATGATTGTCCTTAACTAACAACAGGCTAATAAAAAATAATCACAATGGCTGTAATCGCACCTTTCAACCTCAAAAAATGGATTGACGAAAATCGTCATCTGCTGAAACCTCCTGTAGGCAATGCCTCTGTATATCACAACACGGGCGACTTTATCGTCATGGTCGTAGGCGGCCCTAATAAACGTAAAGATTTTCACTACAACGAAACCGAAGAACTCTTTTTGCAACTCGAAGGCGACATTGTCGTGCGCATACAAGACGAGGGCGTAATCAAAGATATTGAAATCAAAGAGGGTGATATGTTCTTATTACCTGCCAAAGTACCCCATTCGCCACAGCGAGGCCCCAATACAGTAGGTATAGTGGTAGAGCGCGTGCGTGGTGGCGATATGCAAGATGCCTTCTTGTGGTTTTGCGAAAATTGCCATGAAAAACTATACGAAAAATTCTTGGGCGTAACCGATATCGTGGCACAATTGCCTCCTGTAATGGAAGCCTTCTATGCCAACAAAGAACTATGCACTTGCAAAAAATGCGGCAGCGTTATGGAACCGCCCATTTTGAGGCAATAAAGCATTTTTATAAGTTTAAAGACCGTTTTTAGCTTTTTAAACACAAAGAATTATCTTCGCAACATCATTCCAATAAAAAAAAATTTTTCTTTTCAATGTCACACAATACACACGAACACGAACACCATAGTGCAAGCGACAATCCTTCCGTAGCTTTTAAATCTGCATTTTACTTTGTCCTCATTTTGGCAGGCTTATTCGTTGCTGCCATCGGATTTGTAAAATCTATGAGCCACGACGAAGGCGGACATGCAGATGGTACCGAACAACATGCTACGCATGAGGGACATGGTGAAGCCACGCACGAAGATCACAATGCTACCCAACACAAAGAACATGAAGAAGCTCCTGCCCACGCAGAAGAAGCCAAACACGAGGCTGCCCCTGCACCTGCCGAGCATCATTAATAAGATTTAGTTTACCCAACATGAACTTAAACTAAGCAATGCCTCATCCGCATTGCTTTCTTTTCTTTTGGGCATCATTTTTTATCCCTCAAAACAATGCAACAACAAGATACCATTGCCATAACAGGCGCAGCAGGTTTTATAGCCAGTTGTCTTGTTTCCTACCTCAACAAACAAGGTTTTTCGAATCTGATATTGGTAGATGATTTTTCGAACGAACAAAAATCGGCCAACCTTGCCCATAAACAATTTGAAAGCAAAGTACACCGAGAGCAGTTTATAGACTGGCTGAAACAACACCCCAATAAAGTACAGCACATTTTTCATTTGGGTGCGCATACAGACACTACAGAGATGGACTATGAGGTACACAAAAAATGGAACCTTGATTACAGTAAAGGCCTATGGGAAGTTTGTACCGAGCAAGGTATCCCTTTGGTGTACGCTTCATCAGCAGCTACATATGGCAATGGCGAATATGGCTATAAAGACGATAATCAACTCTGCGCAAGCCTTGTGCCGCTGAACCCCTACGGACGCTCCAAAAACGAATTTGACATTTGGGCATTGCAACAAAAAGATGCACCACCCTCGTGGGCAGGCGTTAAATTTTTCAACGTATATGGTCCTAATGAATACCACAAGGGGCGCATGGCATCCGTTATCCTCCATGCCTTCAATCAAATAAAAGCCAATGGAAAGGTGATGCTCTTCCGCTCACACCATCCCGATTATAAAGACGGTGAGCAATTGCGTGATTTCATCTATGTACAAGACATCATCAGCATCATTGTTTGGCTGATAGAACACAAGCCCGAAAACGGAATGTACAACGCAGGCACCGGAATCGCCCGTAGCTTTTTAGACTTGGTAAGAGCACTATACGCCAGCCTACAACTACCCGAAAAAATCGATTTCAAAGACACACCCGAAGACATCCGCGACAAGTACCAATATTTTACGCAAGCCGATATGCACAAATTGAAAGCCGCCGGATACAACAAAAGCTTTTATAGCTTAGAAGAAGGGGTTGCAGAATACGTACAGCACTATCTGCAAGAGCATCTGTATTTTTAGCCCAAAAAATTCAATAGAACTACGGAGATAGGTTAATAAAGGGGTATTTGATGTTGTCAATACT
>JASGCQ010000075.1 GCA_030054025.1 Phycisphaerales bacterium
CTCCGCCTAAATCTTATTGCTGCTATCTGTAATTTTCAATTAGGTTAGAGGTCTACTGAGAATGAGAACGATTTTAGAAACCAAAATAATTAAAAGAGCTTGAGCTTTGCGGCAATGATCCGCAGTATTCATAAGCGTTTCAAATGTTACCTATACTTATTTAGCACAATTCTTATTCCAAATTCTAAACTATTCGCTAATTATGTACTCAGAAACAAAACAAAATTTATGTCTTACCCCTTTCAAATTACCAGCCCTGAAGCATACAAATCTGCATACGAAAAAAGTATAAAAGACCCTGAAGCATTTTGGTCAGAGATAGCCTCTTCATTTTTTTGGAGAAAGCGATGGGATAAGGTTTTGAATTGGGATTTCAAAGAGCCAAAGATTGAATGGTTCAAAGGGGGTAAATTGAATATTACAGAGAATTGTTTGGATAGACATCTTGGCACTTTAGGAAATAAGCCTGCTATCATTTGGGAGTCCAACGATCCAGAAGAACATCACCGTGTGTTTACATATCGCGACTTATACAACAAAGTGCTACAGTTTGCCAACGTACTCAAAAACAATGGGGTGAAAAAGGGCGATCGTGTTTGTTTGTACATGGGTATGATACCTGAGTTGGCAATCGCTACCCTTGCTTGTGCACGCATTGGTGCAGTACATTCCGTTATTTTTGGTGGGTTTAGTGCACAGAGTATTGCCGACCGATTGCAAGATGCGCAAGCGGGGTTTATCGTTACCTGCGATGGAGCTTTTAGAGGTAATAAAGAAATTGCTTTGAAAACTGTAATTGATGATGCTTTGGTGCAATGCAAATTCGTAAAGCGTGTGATTGTACTCATGCGTACACGCACTCCAATCAGTATGATAAAAGGTCGAGATGTATGGTGGGAAGATGAGATTAAAAAAGTAGAAACTATGGGTAATCCAGATTGCCCTGCCGAAGAAATGGATGCCGAAGACTCACTATTCATTCTATATACATCGGGCTCTACTGGCAAGCCCAAAGGAGTGGTGCATACCGTGGGGGGCTATATGGTTTACACTACCTATTCTTTTGTCAATGTATTTCAATATCAAATCGGGGATGTTCATTTTTGTACTGCCGATATTGGCTGGATAACGGGTCATAGTTATATTGTTTATGGACCGCTATGTGCAGGAGCTACCACTTTGATTTTTGAGGGGATACCTACTTGGCCCGATGCAGGTAGGCTTTGGGACGTAGTGGATAAGCATAAGGTTAATATTCTCTATACCGCACCTACTGCAATTCGTAGTCTTATGGGCTTTGGAAATGAACCTTTGATAGGGAAGGATTTAAGTTCACTCAAAGTTTTAGGATCAGTGGGTGAGCCCATTAACGAAGAAGCATGGCATTGGTTTGATGAAAAAATCGGCAAGAAAAAATGTCCTATCGTAGATACTTGGTGGCAGACCGAAACGGGCGGAATTATGATATCTAATATGGCAAGGATTACCCCTTCTAAGCCTTCCTACGCAACATTGCCTTTGCCGGGTATTCAGCCAATATTGGTTGATGAGAATAGCAAAGAAATTGAAGGTAATGAAGTGAGTGGAAATTTGTGTATCAGATTTCCATGGCCTGGTATTTTACGCACCACCTATGGCGATCATGAACGATATCGAACCAATTATTTTGCTCCTTACGATAATCTTTATTTTACAGGAGATGGTTGCTATCGTGATGCTGAAGGGAATTACCGTATTACGGGCAGGGTAGATGATGTACTGAATGTGAGTGGGCATCGTATCGGTACAGCTGAGGTGGAAAATGCCATCAATATGCATACGGGTGTGATAGAAAGTGCCGTCGTGGGCTATCCGCACGATATTAAAGGACAGGGTATTTATGCGTATGTGATTTTCCAAAATACACATGATGACGAAAACCTCACTAGGCTCGACATCATACAAACAGTATCTAGGGTAATTGGTGCTATTGCAAAACCCGATAAAGTTCAATTTGTTAGCGGTTTGCCTAAAACTAGAAGTGGTAAAATCATGAGGCGCATCTTACGTAAAATTGCAGAAGGAGAAACCGAAAATTTAGGAGATACTTCTACCTTGCTAGACCCTGCTATTGTAGATGAAATAAAAATGGGACGTATTTAAGTCCCGTTTAAAATAGATTGATACTTATTGCGGTAATTCCCAATCGCCTTTGAGCTTGAGTACCTTTTCGATAACATCACGCACACAGCCTCCACCGCCTTTGAAAGGAGAAATGTATTTCGAAACAGATTTAATTTCCGGAGCCGCATCGTTGGGGCAAGTCGGTAATCCGCAGATTTGCATTACTGCATAATCGGGCATATCATCTCCCATGTATAAAGCATGATTCGGATTGACATCATATTTTTTGAAGAGTTCGAGTAGCAATGTCTTTTTGTTGGGTATCGCAATATGTGCTTCTTTAACCCCTAATTTTCTAAGACGTATAGCTGGAGCTTCTTGTTTGCCACCGCTGATGACCCAAACGTGATAGCCCTTTTGGACGGCTAATTCTGTAGCATAGCCATCCCGAATATTCATACTGCGAAGCAAGTCGCCCGTATCAGTTACCAATAAAGAGCCATCGGTCATTACACCGTCAATATCAAATACAAATGTGTTGATACTTTCAAAAAGTTCGAGTATGTTCATGATTTATTTTTGATTATCACGCCATTCATACACCCAACTGCTTTGTATCATTTCTAAATGACCTTCATTGCAATCTTCTCGCTTGCCCTCGAAATGGGGTAATTCCAAGACCCACTCCAGTAGATCCGTAAAGCGAAGTCGGTATATTTTGCTTTCGCCAAATTCGTCACCAAATTTTTCGTACAGCTTCAGGGCTATGTCTTCGTAATCTTTCCAATTAATGGGCGGTTCGTACATACAATATTATTCTCTTGTTCTATAAAAATTAATCTCCGTAAATCAGAGTTTGGTCGGGTAGGGTAACACTAATTGTACCGCTTTTATCTTTGTTTAGAATACATTGGCAACCCAATCTTGAGTTGATGCGCGGATTGCGTGCCCTATCAATAAAATCTTCTTCACGATCCGTGATTTCAGGAAAAATATCTTCTCCCTGATCTACATACAAATGACAAGTACTGCAAGCGGATACCATACCGCAATTGTGGTGTAGTTCTATGTGGTTATCAAGCAATGCCTCTAATACGCTCTGCCCACCATGGACATTTTCGAGTGTGAGGGGTGCCAAATCTTTTTGTTCAAAATTTATTTTTAAAGTGTACATCTATTCTTGCGGCTGTAATTTGAGGGCAAAGGTAATAGATAGCTCTGTTTATTCCGCTTTAGGGGTATACATCTTTCTTATAGATGCAGAAAGATATTCGTATAGCAAAGCCCAGTCAGGGTTGCTTTTGAGCAAATCGAGGTGTTTTTGCATTGTCATTTTATCGTCACGAATTGCTGGTCCGGTTTGTAATTGTTTTGCCGACTCTGTTTGTAAGCGTTCGAAAGTTTGCGCAACAATAGGCTTTAAATATTCAAAAGATACATCGGCTTGCGCACAAATCTCTGCGGCAACAGCCATTAAATGATTGCTGAAATTATTCGCAAATACGGCACCCAAATGTAAATTCATACGTTGATACTCTTGTGCTGCAAATGCTTTTGTGCTGATTTTTTGTGCGACTTGCAGTATCAGTGCTTCAGTTTCTTTCGAACTACCTTCTATGGCTATGGGTAGCTTTGTACTTGCCAATGTTACATTCTTTACAATAGAATAAATAGACCAAAATACGCCCCGATGCTTGGCTGCGGCATCAAGCAAGTGGATGGATGATGCTCCTGCGGTGTGTATTAGAATTGTCTTTTCGAACTGCAATTCTTTAGCTAGTGTTGGAATAGCGGTATCTTTTATGGCTAAGAAACAAAAATGCTGTTCTTGATCTTCAATTTCCTGAACGCTATTGTACGCTGTGCAAGCAAATTCTTTTGCCAATTGATTTGCTGCAGAAGCATCTCTACCCCAAATACCCGAGCAATGCAATCCTGCTTTGGACAGTTGCTCTGTCAAAAACCAAGCCATATTGCCCGTGCCAATAATAGAAAAGTTCATGGGCTAAATTATTTATTGTGTGCTTGATAGTAATCGTTCATCACTTGCCATACTTTTTCTTTCAATAGGGGTAAATCTCGCAATGTAAGCCCTTCTGTATTGATGGGCGATAGAAAATGAAATAGTATGGGAGAAGGTCTTGCCCAAAACGTTTTGTAGTGCGGCAATATTTTTCCAGTATTGAAAATGAGTGCTGGCATTATGGGAGCTTGCTCGCGTATAGCAACCACAAAAGCTCCGTCTTGAAATTCTTGAAGTGCTTTGCCCGACTTGTTTCTTGTGCCTTCGGGATACAAGCATAAGTGTAAACCCATTTGTAAGGTTTGGCGCATTGCCGCAAAACTCTCTTTACGGCTTTGTCCACTTTTTCTATCTACCAAAATACTTCCGGTCTTGTAGATGGTGCCAAATAGAGGAACTTCAGAAATTTCTATTTTCGCCAAAGTCTTATTGGCTCCAGGTATCCATGGGCTGCTCACAGGAACGTCTATGTAGGAATTGTGGTTGCAAATAACCACATATGTTTTGCCCTTCTCAAAATAGTCCTCACCTTTTCGCCTCACAGGACAAAAGACTAAGGGCATAAATAGACCCATCCATACTTTGAAGATTTTATGCAATGCGATACTGCGCCTTGGCTCGGGCCATCTTTGAATGAAAAGCACAGCAACATAGGCTAGTATCATCGTGAGGATGAATAGGAGTAGAAAATAGACTACATAAATTCTGCCTAAAATGTTTTTCAGCAAAGCCATTGCTGTGCAAAATACTTTGAATTTCACAGAACAACAATAAATAAAGAAGAGTCCTACATGTGTTACTCAATTTGTAGCCCCCTTACAATGGGTGCTTTTGTTGGCGTAAGACACTTTAGCATCTCCTGCGCTTATTGTGTTGGGTACGGTAATCGTGTATGGTTTGCCTGCGCATTTTCACGCCGAATGATATGCCGTTTCTATGGGGTTATCACGCCATCGCTTTTGGCTATTAGTTGGGCTATACAAACCTCTTTTTGTTGCCGAGCAATAGCCCCATGCCTTCTCTAGCAGTTTTTTGTCCGCTGCGTACAGCTTGGCGAATACAGGCGTTTTGTTTGTATTATTGGGCATTTGCACTATTCAAAGCTAATAAGGCAATGCTTGTCATTAAAAGAATCTGTTTCATAATTGTGCATTTTAATTGTGAGAAATAATTTCTTTGCATATCTAAGGCGAACGATTGACATTAAGATTTAATCACGCTGTTAAAATCAAATCACAAAGACCAATCAATAGCGTGCAATTGATGCGCAGTAAGCCAATCATTGGTTTTGCTGAAATGTTTACAGCCGAAAAAACCATTGTAGGCAGAAAATGGAGAGGGATGTGCTGCTTGGAGTACAAAGTGTTTGTGCGGATTGATTAATGCAGCTTTGCCTTGTGCGAATTTTCCCCAAAGGATAAAGACAATATTTTCTTTATCATCCGATATTTTTTGAATGGCTGCATCAGTAAATTTGTGCCAACCTATTTCGCTGTGCGACATGGGTTGGTTGGCCTCAACCGTCAGAGAGGCATTGAGCATCAGAATGCCTTGTTTTGCCCATTTACTCAAATTGCCCGTTGCTGGTATAGGCAAGCCTAAATCTTGATTGATTTCTTTATAAATGTTGACTAGAGATGGGGGTGGGGCAATGCCCTCGGTAACCGAAAAACAAAGCCCATGTGCTTGGTTGGGATTGTGGTAAGGGTCTTGGCCCAAGATAACCACTTTGACTTGCTCAAACGTGGTGTAGTTGAACGCATTAAAAATGTCTGAACCTTTGGGGTAAATCGTTTTCCCCAAAGATTTTTCATGTTTCAAAAAAGCAACAATCTCAGAAAAGTATGTTTTTGAAAATTCATCTTTTAAAATTGCATTCCAACTATCTTCAATTTTTACGTCAATCATAGAGCTTAATGAGGCGATTATTTTGTGGTCTTTTTCAGTCGCAAAATACAGAAACTACCACAAGCCGTTACGGCACCCTTAAACAATTGCTGTCTCATCGCCTGATTGAGCATAAAAGTATAATCGCCTGAGGTGGCGGGTGTGAACGAAAAAGAAATAGTATTACTGCCCTGGTCATAGGGTTCTAATTTTTTTTGCATCAAGGATTCTTTTTCGATGCCCAATAATTCAAGGCTCATTTTTTTGCTACGCGGATTCCCGATAAAAACAATTTGATAAAAAACGCCCGATTGCATCCTTACAATTACTGGAAATGCATCTCGCGAATCCATACTGAGCATGGCATCATTCATTACTTCAAAGCCTTGTTGTATGAGCGATTTTTTGAGATCTGAAGATTGCACGATAAGTGTTGCATCTTTACAACCGATGTTAGGAGCATTGTTTTGCGCATGTGCAGTATAGCTACAGCAAATACACATTAAAAGAGCAAACAGTTGAATCTTCTTCATAAAAAATTATTTGATTAGGCAAGATAACACTTCTTTTCCTTCTAAGTAGCCTACCAGTTCGTCTGTAACTCTCAATGAGCCTACTCCGCTCGGGGTTCCAGTAAAAATTAAATCACCAATATTGAGCGTAAAAAATTGAGAAGCATAAGCAATGAGCTTATCTACAGAGAAAATCATATCTGTCGTATTGCCGATTTGCTTGCTTTCGTCATTTATTTTTAGTTCGAAATTCAGTTGTTGAATATTTTGTCCTTCTTGTAGCGGAACGAAATTGCCGACTACAGCCGAACCGTCAAATGCTTTTGCTATTTCCCAAGGCAATCCTTTTTCTTTTTGCTTTTGTTGCACATCTCGGGCAGTAAAATCAATCCCCAAGCTGATAGCGTTGTAGTATTTGTGTGCAAATTTTTCTTGTATGTATTTCCCGTTTTTTGACATACGCACCACTAGTTCACACTCATATTGCAAATCGTTGGTGAATTCTGGATAGTACAATGCTTTGCCATCAATAAGCAAGGCTGTTTTTGGCTTCAAAAAAATAATGGGATCTGATGGCACGCTATTGTTCAACTCTTTGGCGTGTTCAGTATAATTGCGTCCGATACAGATAATTTTCATAAAATGAATACTCTAGTAGATGGGGCAAAATTACTTATTTACAGGGTATTTATGTTGCTAAAAAGTTGATTTTAAGTAGTTTTTTTGTGTCGTTTTTTATTTTGAAGCGCTCGTCTATTCGCATAGCTGCCAACCAAGCAATTTTTTGCTGACTTTCAATAATCCACACTTTTTCTTTTTCGTGAATAGGTACTTTTTGGTCGATTAAGAAACGACTGATTTTTTTCTTTTTCATCCCCATACCCAAAGGATAAAAATAATCGCCAATACGCCATCTGCGCACTATGAGGGGTAATTTTAGGGTGTCTAAATTCAGATACGCAGTGAATTTTGATTCGTCTAAATGCTTTGTAGGTTCAACGATATTGAAATTAAATTGACCTTCGCTCGTTTTTATACTACAAGGAATTTTATCTATGATAATAAAGTCTGTTTTGGGGCTGATTAGCTCAGTGATAATCAAAAACATTCTGTTGCGAATAACTCGGTGGCTTTCCGACGATAGGTAGTGACCAGATTCGCTTTTTAAAAGTTTTAAAATTTCTGGCACTTGTGCCGACGAAAAACCAAATTCTTTGAAGATTTCGAAGCAAATGCTTTTATATGAAGGTCTTTTAAGGAGCTTCAGAATAGGGATATAATAATCATTCCCTCTCCGCTCCATCAGTTTTTTCTTTTCTTTTGCTATCGCCAGCTCGTAGATGTTTTCAACTTGCTTGAAACGTTCAATATTTTGATTGATTTGGGTCACAACATCTGGAAATATTTCGTTTAAAACCGGTAGAATTTTATGCCTTACGGCATTGCGTAGGTATTGGGTGCTGCTATTGGAGGCATCTTCACTGAAAGGGATTTGATGTTCTGTAGCATATTCTGTTATTTCTGCTCTTGTAGCAAACAGAAGGGGCCGGATAATGTTATTGTTTTTTGCGGGTATGCCATGCAGTCCTGCAATTCCCGTGCCTTTACACAAATTAATCAACAAAGTCTCTACATTGTCGTTGGCATGGTGTGCCGTAGCTATAGCTGCGTAGTGATGTTCTTTGCATAGGGTCGAAAACCAATCATAGCGTAGTTTTCGTGCCGTTTCTTGAACCCCAGTTTTGTTTCTTGCCATTTCTTTTTTGGTATCAAAAGAAATGCAATGGCATAGGATATTATTTTGAGTAGCCCAATCTTTCACTAATTGCTCATCTAGGTCAGAATCGGTGCCACGCAGCATAAAATTGCAATGTGCTACTGCTAGATTGCAGCCTATTTGATGCAATAGAGAGGCCAGTGTCATGGAATCTTTCCCCCCACTTAGTGCAAGTAAAATTTTTTCTTTTTTGTCGGGAAATTGTTGTGCCTGCCAATGCTGTTCCAGTCTTTGTGGTAGATTCATTCTGTGCAAAATTAGGCTTTAAAGTTCGGCTAAGTCTTCATAGGCGGCTTGCAACTCGTTGTAGGCGTGTTGCTCTTTCATCGCTTTAGCAATGTTCATACCATCTTGATAAATCGTTAAGGCTCTTTCTGTATTTCCGATTCGTTCCAACAATTTAGCCAAGTGGTAATAGGTGGCTATATAATTAGGGTCAACATTCAAATTGTGTTCAAAATAGTGTTTTGCTTTTTCTTCTTCGCCCAGTTTAATGTATTCCAGTGCCAAGGCATGGTGGAGAAAGAGGTCATTTGGGTTGCCGATTAAAAATTGCTCAATTTTTGCGATTCGTTCGTTCATCTGTTTAGATAAAAAAAGGGCAACCAAAAGCTGCCCCTTGTTTTGAAAAATATTTGTTGCTTATGGAACAATTTTTTGACCAGAAAACTCTAAACTGGTTATCTTATTGCCATTGTTATAGTCAACTACATTTAAGTTAAGTACTTGTTTTTTATCTACTGCTGTAGGGGCTTTGATGGTGATATTGACAACTGATTTCAAGAGACCATTCACAATATCCGAAACTACAATTGAGTTGTTTTTGTTTTCTATCACACCAGTGTAAATCACAGTTGGGTATCTTCTCATCACTACAGAAACAATTAATGGGTCTTTATTAGTATAGACATCAGCTGTATCAATATGATTATTTTGACCATTGCGTGGCCTTGTCCACCCAAAATAAGTGCCAATATAGCGGTCGCTTATTTTATTTTCGCATTGAGAGCCATCATAACCAGTTGGGCAATTACAAAAATCGGCGGCGCAAGTTCCCCCATTTTTACAAACCAAGGTATCGCAACTGTTTTTGGGCGCACACGACGATAGGTATAAGCAGAATGATAGTGAAAGAAACGAAGTGGTAGAAAGAAAAATTTTCTTCAAAAATTGCATACTTGTTTTGTTATTGAGCTCTAAAATTATAAAAGACTACTGATTTTTGCAAATGTTTTATTAAAAATAATTTTTAGAAGGCGCTCCAACCTTGCGCTACCAACTTGTGTTTATTGCCTTGCTTGGTAATGAGTTGGTAAGATTCTTCTGCGGTAGTGATATACCCAATGACGCTTATTTTTTCACTCAATACTATTTTATCGTAATCGGACTGGGGGATAGTGAATAATAATTCATAATCTTCTCCACCATTTAAGGCGCATGAAGTACCACTCAATCCAAATTCCATTGCCATTTCTTTGGTTTGGCTATGTATCGGTAGCTTTTCATCGTATATTAAACAGCCCACATTACTTTGGCGGCAGATATGCAAGATGTCCGAACTCAGTCCATCACTAATGTCCATCATGGCAGTCGGCGTGATTTTGTTTTCTATAAGCCATTCTACTACATCAAGTCTGGCTTCGGGTTTTAATATTTTACCAATTACGTGTTCTTTTTCTTGTAGGCTTGGCTGAATTGTCGGGTTTTCAAGAAAAATTCTTTTTTCTCTTTCTAATATCTGCAATCCAATGTATGCCGCTCCAAGGTCGCCTGTAGCGCAAATTAAATCGTTTTCTTTTGCGCCATTGCGGCATACAAATTGATTGTTAGTCACTTCGCCAATGGCCGTAACACTGATCACAAATCCTTTTTGTGAACTAGTAGTATCGCCACCAATCAAATCCACATTGTATTTGTTGCAAGCTGCATACACACCTTCATAAAATTCGCTAAGTGCCTCTACCGAAAAACGGTTGGAAAAAGCAATACTCATCGTAATGTGGGTAGGAGTTGCCATCATTGCACAAATGTCTGAAACATTGACCGCTACTGCTTTGTAGCCGAGATGCTTGAGTGGTGTGTACATCATATCGAAGTGAATACCTTCTACCAGCATATCTGTGCTAATTACGGTTTGCTTTCCAAATTGGTCTATCACTGCGGCATCGTCGCCCACGCTCAGTAAGGTAGAAGCTTGTACTGTTTCGTTGTTTTGTGTGAGGTGGTTGATAAGACCAAATTCGCCCAAACTTTCTATTTCTGTTCGTTCCATTGTGTACTATTTTTCGGAGTAAATATTGTATTAAATCATCTTGTGTTGGCTGCAATTGTACAAAAAAATCGTTGAGCAAAATGTAGCTACTATCCTTATTTTTGGGTCTTTCATTTTTAATCCCAATTATTGCACATCGCCCACCATGTTGCCAATTGCTACCTAACGCAAGGTCGTAGGCTTTGTTACGACTTGTATAATAGGGATTGCGCAAAAGTAAAGCTTCTGAAGAATAAAATGCAAGATGCCAAGGCTGTCAAGTTTCACAAGGTTGTTGATGTAAATTGACTATTTTATCGTTCAAATTT
>JASGCQ010000076.1 GCA_030054025.1 Phycisphaerales bacterium
TAGAGCCGCCACACTTCTGCGGGCGGCAATGTAAGCTTGGGCTGTGCTTGCGTTTTGAGTTTATCCCATTATTCTCCAATGCTCTTCGTGCAGGTGCAGACCGCAAAGAGCGAAACTCGACTTTGGGTTTTTACGCTGCTTCACAAACAGGTCAAGTCGGACAATCGCTGCTTTTGTAGTATTTGTGTCCATTTTGACAATATCTAAATGTTTTTTTCTGCTTCCATACTTACGTCTAATCAGTGGTTTGTTGTTTTTTAGTCGCTTTCCTTGTCTGTTCGTTGTTTACAGTTACTCTAAATTTTACAATTCGCTCAATCAGTTTGTATGGAATTGGTTTGTCAAACGGAAACTGAACCGAACCTTTTCCTTGTTTATATTTTGAAAGGTCGTCTTGAAATTCTCTGTGTCCCGAAGGCGTTGCATAGAAGCCAATATGATTTTTGAACGCAGCAAAATAAACCAAAGGCTTTTTATTCAATTTAAATGCAGGCATTCCGTATGCAAATAATTCTTCTGCAGTCGGTGCGTTGTCTTTTATCAACTGTCTGATATTTTGCAAAATTTCCTGAACGCTATCAGGAAACTGTTGAATGTATGCTTCAATTTCTTTCATTTTTTCATTTTTTTGATAAGTGTGTTGTCTTAAAATTCTGACTAACGTACAAATTTTGGCGTTGAAAATTAATGATTGGTATTTTCGTAAATTTCATTGATTTTCAGCGATTTTGCTCTCACGTTAGCTCGCTTTACGCACTCCTTATTTCATCCCCAACAACTCTTCTTCTAGGTCTTTTTCGATGACCAGATTATTGATGATAAAGACTTGACGGTCGGGTGTGTTTTTGCCCATATAATATTCCAATAGTTTTTGGATTTGGGTATCTTGACTGAGCATTACCGGCACTTTGCGTATGTCTTCTCCGATGAAGCGTCCAAACTCTTCGGGTGATATCTCGCCCAAACCTTTGAATCGGGTAATCTCAGGCTTGTTGCCCAATTCGTGTATGGCACGTTGGCGTTCCTCGTCGGTATAGCAATAAATGGTTTTTTGTTTGTTGCGCACTCGAAACAGCGGTGTTTCCAAAATATACATATGCCCATTGCGCACCAAATCGGGAAAAAATTGGAGGAAAAAAGTCATGATGAGCAAGCGAATGTGCATCCCATCCACATCGGCATCGGTGGCGATTACTATATTGTTGTAGCGCAATCCTTCTAAGCCTTCTTCGATATTCAAGGCATGTTGCAATAGGTTGAACTCTTCGTTTTCGTACACGATTTTTTTGGTCAGTCCATAGCAGTTCAAGGGCTTACCACGCAAGCTGAAAACTGCTTGCAGTTCTACATTTCGACTCTTGGTGATAGAACCGCTTGCCGAATCTCCTTCGGTGATGAATACAGTGGACTCGTTTTGCTTGAGTACAAATTCTTCTTTGTTTTTATTGGGCGGCTCTGCATTGTAGTGAATGCGACAATCGCGTAGTTTTTTGTTGTGCAAATTGGCTTTCTTGGCACGTTCATTTGCCAGTTTACGAATGCCCGACAGCTCTTTGCGCTCCCGCTCACTTTGCTCGATGCGCTTTTTAATAGCATCGGCAGTAGCAGGGTTTTTGTGCAGAAAATTGTCCAACTCCTTTGCTAAAAAATCCAGCACAAAAGATTTCATACTGGCACCGCCTTCCGATACGGTTTGCGAACCCAATTTTGTTTTGGTCTGACTTTCGAATACAGGCTCTTGTACCCGCACAGCAATGGCGGCACAGATGCTTTGGCGCACATCTGCCGCATCATAATCTTTCTTAAAAAAATCACGAATCACCTTCACAAAGGCTTCACGAAAAGCTCCTTGGTGCGTACCTCCTTGTGTGGTGTGTTGTCCGTTCACAAAGGAGTATAAGTCTTCGCCATAATCACCCGTATGGGTTATGGCTACTTCAATATCATTGCCTTTGAGGTGGATAATGGGGTAGCGCATAGACTCTGGATTGGCTTTGCGTTGGAGCAAATCCAGTAGCCCATTTTTGGAGATAAAGTTGCGACCATTAAAATTGATTTGTAGCCCCGCATTCAAGAAGCAATAATTCCAGATTTGGTTTTCTACATATTCAAAGATGTATTTGTAATGCTTAAAAATGCTGTCGTCGGGCGTGAAACTCACAAAAGTACCATTGGCTTCGGTAGAAGTGGCTTCTTTGTGTTCTTTGATCAAAACCCCACGCTCAAATTCTGCTGTTTTCATGCGTCCTTCGCGGTAAGAGGTTACGCTGAATACATTGCTCAAAGCATTTACCGCTTTGGTTCCCACACCATTCAGACCTACCGATTTTTGGAAAGCCTTGCTGTCGTATTTGGCTCCTGTATTGATTTTGCTCACCACATCCACCACTTTGCCCAAGGGGATACCCCGGCCAAAATCGCGCACGGTGGCTACGCCGTTATCCAGTTTTATTTCGATGCGTTTGCCATGCCCCATCATGTACTCGTCAATACAATTGTCCATCACCTCTTTGAGCAATACATAGATGCCGTCGTCCATACTGCTGCCATCGCCCAATTTGCCGATATACATACCTGGTCTTAGGCGGATATGCTCGCGCCAATCGAGCGAGCGAATACTGTCTTCGTTATAAATTACTTCTTGTTCCGCCATACGATTGTGCTACCAACTTTAAGAAGCGCAAATGTAAATTTGATTTTGGATTTCGACTTTGTATTTTTTCGCATCGCATAAGACTATTTTGTATAGTATTCATTTGGCTTTGGCAATACCAGAGCAAAGCCTATCGATTTGGGTCTCTAAAGCTAAAAATTTAGGTTCGGGAAGTAGTTGTTTAAGGTTTTGGACGTATGACCCTTCCTGAAAAAGATTGACACACATTGGTGTTCATTAGAAAAATTTGTGTCCCTATTTCTTAATCATCTTGATTCAAGGATACAGGAGATTTTTTATTCCTGAAAATGGATGTCATTCATTTTATTACTCTTGTGTTTTGCACAAAAGATAACATTATAAATATCACATGCAACAGGCTAAAAATAAACTCGCTGTACTCAATAAATTACCATTTGTGTCGTGTTTGTGTTGTGGCGTTAAAATAAAAAAGGGCTTCAATTGCTTGAAACCCTTTACTGTTTTAGTGGAAGCACACGGGTTCGAACCGCGGACCCTCTGCTTGTAAGGCAGATGCTCTGAACCAGCTGAGCTATGCTTCCTTTTTGGGAGTGCAAAGATAGGCAGTGATTTTAATTATCCAAATTATTTCTCAAAAAATTTTTTTTTTATCTGCATATTGGAGTAATACCCTGTTGTCTTTGCATCGATCTTCGTTATATTGTTGAAATGTGAATGGCGACTATTGACAATAAAAACTGCGGTTGAAAAGAAATGAATAGGGCATCAATTTGCAAGCCACTTTTTGCCAAGCAACTTGTGTATGCACCTTGCGTATTTTTACTTGCTAATTGGTATTACCGAATTGTGCAATTATATTTGCCCACAGAAATTTTTCCCATCCTTTCGTATTAAAAAACAAAAATGAAGAACACTCCTTTTACTACCATCCACATCTCTTTGGGTGCAAAAATGGCTGAATTTGCTGGATACAATATGCCCATTTCGTATTCGAGTATCAACGAAGAACACCATACCGTACGCAACAATGCAGGCGTATTTGATGTAAGTCACATGGGAGAATTTATCCTTCGAGGCAACAAAGCCTTGGATTTAATTCAACGCATCACCACAAATGACGCTGCTAAACTAACGAATGGCAAAGCTCAATACTCTTGCTTGCCCAACAATACGGGCGGTATCGTAGATGACTTACTGGTCTATTGCGTAGAAGAAAATAAAACTTATCTGCTCGTAGTGAATGCATCGAATATAGAGAAGGATTGGAATTGGATTAACTCATTCAATACCGAAGGCGTTGAGATGGAAAATATCTCAGACCGTACAGGGTTATTGGCCGTACAAGGACCTAATGCAGTGAAATACATGCAAGAGCTTACCGATATGGACATCACCAATCTAAAATATTACACTTTTGCAAAAGGTGCTTTTGCCGGAGTAGAAAATGTATTGGTGAGTGCTACAGGCTATACTGGAGCTGGTGGGGTAGAGATTTACTTTGACGATAAAGATGGCGCAGGCGAAAAAATATGGAACGAAATTTTTAGAGTAGGCGCACCTCACGGCTTGAAACCTATTGGGCTTGCTGCACGCGATACACTTCGCCTCGAAAAAGGATTTTGTTTGTATGGCAATGACATCAATGATACTACCTCTCCTCTTGAGGCAGGTTTAGGTTGGATTACCAAATTTACCAAAGACTTTAATGGCAGAGCCTTGCTCGAAGTACAAAAAGCGAATGGCGTAACACGTAAATTGGTGGGCTTCGAAATGATTGATAAAGGAATTCCTCGCCATGATTACAGAATAGTGGATGCCAACAATAACGACATCGGAGTAGTAACATCAGGTACTCAAGCTCCCAGTTTAGGCAAAGCAATCGGCATGGCTTATGTTGCCAAAGAATATTGTGCCGAAGGTTCTGAGATATTTGTACAAGTAAGAGATAAAGCACTGAAAGCAGTAGTCGTAAAAATGCCATTTGTATAGAACATTGTCAATGACTTCATTAAAAAAAACGCTTCTTCATAACAACCAGCACAGCCAATGTTACCCAAATACAACAGAATATTATTAAAACTTTCAGGAGAGTCGCTAATGGGCGATCGTAATTTTGGATTAGACCCAAAAATGCTCACCCAATATGCGCTCGACATCAAAAGTATTATCGAAATAGGTATTCAAGTTTCTGTCGTCATTGGCGGAGGAAATATTTATCGTGGTATGAACGAGAGCGAAACTGGAATAGAGCGTGCGCAAGGAGATTATATGGGTATGTTGGCAACCGTAATCAATGGAATGGCATTGCAAGCATCATTAGAAAAATGCGGTGTCAAAACCAGATTGATGAGTGCTATTAAAATGGAGCAAATTGCCGAACCTTATATCCGTCGCAGAGCTATTCGCCATTTAGAAAAAGACCGTGTAGTCATCTTTGCCGCAGGAACAGGTAATCCCTATTTCACTACCGATACCGCAGGGGCATTGCGTGCAGTTGAAATTCAAGCCAACGTTATCTTAAAAGGTACAAGAGTAGATGGTATCTATACCGCCGACCCCGAAAAGGATAAAACCGCTACTCGTTACGATTCCATCACCTTTGCCGAGGCTATTGCTAAAGAACTGAAAGTGATGGACATGACTGCATTTACACTCTGTCAAGAAAACAATTTGCCGATTATCGTTTTTGATATGAATAAGCCTGGCAATTTGTTGGATGTTGTCAATGGTAAGCCTGTAGGAACTATTGTTAAGTAAAATGTTTTTTCTTGTCGTTTCAAATAAAGGCAGAACCAATTGGTTCTGCCTTTATTCGATACTGTTGCTTTCAACTATAGTTGTTCTATCAACCATTAGTTGTGGTGTTAGTGTATAGTATTTTTCAGGATATGCGCACAGTTTTAGAGCGTGATTGCTGTTAGATATATTTAGTCCAACATTTCAAACAAATGAATGGCTTCGTTTGCGGCCTTCACATCGTGTACCCGCAGAATGCTTGCGCCTTGCTGTAAGGCAACCATATTGAGCGCAGTAGTGCCATTGAGGGCTTGCTTGGCATCTGTATTAAGGCTTTTATAAATCATAGACTTGCGCGACAGCCCTGCCAGTATGGGTTTGCCCAATGCACGAAGTTGCGACATCTGATTGAGCAATTCGTAATTTTCGCTGATGCTTTTCGAAAATCCGAATCCGGGGTCAAGTATAAGGTCTTTGATGCCCGCAACTTTGCATCGCACAGTAATGAGTTGCAAATCGTTAAGTACATCTAGCGTTATGTTGGTATAAGTAGATTTTTGATGCATCGTATGGGCATCGCCTCTCAAGTGCATAGCTATAAAAGGCACTGCCAGTGTAGCAACTGTAGATATCATTTGCACGTCGAAACTGCCCCCGCTAATATCATTTACAATAGCTGCACCAGATTCAACAGCCGCTTTGGCTACAGAAGCATGATAAGTATCTATCGAAATCCACACATCAGGAAATTGCTGTTTGATGTCTTGAATAGGGGTGCATACCCTTTCTATTTCTTCGTCAATAGGCACAACACTAGCTCCTGGTCGGGTAGAGGCGGCACCTAAATCTAAAATTTTGGCACCTTCTTGTATCATTTGAGCTGCCTGAGCCATAATTTCATTCCTACTTTGCTTTCTGCTCGCTTCAAAAAAACTGTCGGGAGTAGTGTTGATTATGCCCATTACCACAGGTTGCGCAAGGTCGAGCAAGTTTCCTTTACTTTGTAGCATATTGGCAACGGGTAAATGCGTATTTTTGAAACTCATTGTACAGTAATATTTCTTGAACTACAAATGTAGCCGCAAATAAAAAACAAAATGGATTCATCTCAAATAACCTTACATCAGTACAATGCCGTAGTGAGCAGATGCAAAGACTTGTACGTTAAAAAAGCTGCCGATTATGGTACTTCTTGGCGTGTCTTACGTTCCATCTCTATCGTGGATCAAATCTATATCAAGGCGTGGCGCATTCGTCAAATTCAAGAAACAGAATCGCAATTGGTGGACGATTCCATAGAAAGCGAATTTATAGGGATTGTCAATTATGGCATTATAGCCCTAATACAATATTTTTTGCCCAAAGATGCTCCTATAGATTTGACCGCCAATGAGGCAAAAGACTATTACGAACAGCGTGCAGGAGAGGTCAAGGATTTGATGCTGAAAAAAAACCACGATTATGGCGAGGCTTGGAGAGCGATGTCACAAGCCTCTTTTGTAGATTTAATTTTAGTAAAACTCTTGCGTATTCGCCAGATTATAGCCAACGATGGAGCGGTAAAGGTTTCGGAGGGTGCCGATGCCAACTTTGCCGATATTGTCAACTATGCCATTTTTGCTTTGATTATGACGAATGAAGAGTCATAAAATTTATTTTTTTACCGAAGCCTCATTTACAATCCGGCAACACTATTGACCTCAAATTTATCCTATTTTTGAACAACTAAACAATCACGAAACACAATGAAATACATACTTTGGCTTTTGCGCATCATTGTTGGTGCTTTATTTATTTTCTCAGGTCTTATCAAGGCCAACGACCCTATGGGCTTGAGTTATAAGATGAACGAATTTTTTGACGTGTGGAATATGAGTTTCTTCACTCAATATTCTCTAGCACTCTCAGTATTGATGATAGGCTTCGAAATCATAGCTGGTATTGCTCTTCTCTTGGGCGCTGCCTCTCGTGTGTTTTCTTTTTTGTTGCTATTGCTTACTCTGTTTTTCACCTTCCTTACTGCTTATGTTTACCTCAGCGATAAAATTAAAGAGTGCGGATGCTTTGGCGATTGTATCAAAATATCCAATGCCGAAACTTTTTGGAAAGATGTAGTACTCACCATTTTTGTATTGATATTGTTTGCCTATCGCAATCGGATTAAGCCCATTTTTAATGGTAAAATCACCTTTGCTTTAATGGTGTTGACGGTCTTGTTTGCTTTTGGCATCCAATGGAAGACCTTGAACTATTTGCCTTACTACGATTGTTTGGCGTACAAAAAAGGAAACAATATTTGGCAAAAAATGCAGGCACCTCCTGGATCTACGCCTGATGTGTACAAAAATATAATGACCTATGAAAAGGATGGCAAGCGTCAAGAATTTGATGAAACCAATTATCCTTGGCAAGATACTACTTGGAAATTTATAGACAACAAACCTGTATTGGTCAAGAAAGGAAATGCCGACCCCGCTATCAAAGATTTTGTACTCAACGACTACAATGGCAATGCCTTGACCGAATCCATATTGAAAGAGCCTGGCTATACCTTCTTTTTGTTTATCAAAGATGTTAATAAAGCGAGCCGCGAAAATATTGAACGGTTACAAACCCTCATTACTACTGCTAATCAACTTAACATCCCATTTTATGTTTTGAGCTCTTCTGCTAAATCGGGTGCCGATAAATTTGCTGCCGATTACAAACTACAAGGTGCTCAATGGCTGATTATTGATGGTACGGTGAGCAAAACTGCTATGCGTACCAATCCAGGATTGATGTTGCTTAAAGACGGAATCATACAAAATAAATGGTCGTTTAAAACATATCCCAAAGGTATGACGATGAACGGTACATCACTCAATCTACAATAAGCACAATAGTGATTCATTTCTTATTACGCAAAATAGGCTACAGTATTATTGTGCTATGTGGCGTGGTGAGTTTGGTATTTTTTCTATTCAATGTATTGCCCGCCGATCCTGCTCGACTTACATTGGGGCAGCGCAGCGATTTATCAACTTTAGCGAATGTGCGCAAAGAATTGAATCTTGATAAAAGTATGGCTACACGCTATATTCTTTACCTCAATGATTTGTCGCCCATTGCCCTTCATACCAAAGACAGCGCATCGCAAGCCAAATACAAGTACACAACAATTATTTCTGTAGGTAAAAATGCTATAGTGTTCAAGAATCCTTATTTAGGACGCTCTTATCGCACCAAAAGATTGGTGAGTTCTGTATTGGTGGAGGCACTGCCAGGTACTGCATTGTTGGCACTGTCCGCTATGTTGTTTGCTACCCTTGTCGGTATATTATTGGGCGTTTTAGCCGCATTTTATAAAGACACTTGGATAGATAGTTCTTCTATTGCCGCCAGCGTAGCGGGTATTTCGATGCCTTCATTTTTTGCAGGATTAATCATTGCCTATCTGTTTGGTTATTTATTGCATCAATATACGGGACTGGATATGACGGGAAGCCTTTGGGAATACGATGCTTTGACAGGAGAGCGACACTTGGCTATGCGCAATTTGATATTGCCTGCATTTGCTTTAGGCATTCGCCCTTTGGCAATTATTACCCAACTTACCCGCAGTTCTTTGCTCGATGTTTTGTCGCAAGATTTTGTGCGTACCGCTTATGCCAAGGGTTTAAGTCATAGCCAAGTGATAGGGCGACATGCACTGCCCAATGCACTCAATCCCGTAGTGACAGCTATCTCGGGCTGGATGGCAGAATTGTTGGCAGGTTCTTTTTTTGTAGAATTTATATTTGGTTGGAAAGGCTTAGGCAAACTCACAGTTGATGCCCTGGATAAATTTGATTTCCCACTTGTAATGGGAGCCGTACTGGTTTCTGCATTGATATTTGTGGTCGTCAGTTTGTTGGCTGATTTGATTTACGCACGCCTCGACCCTCGTGTGCGATTATAGTTTTTAATAGTTTGCCATAATGAGCGTTTCGAAAAAATATTTTACAAAACAATTGACGAATTGGCATAGCCATACGAATGAACGCTCTTTGCCTTGGAAAGAAGAAAAAGACCCGTATAAAATTTGGCTTTCGGAAATCATCTTGCAACAAACGCGCGCCGAACAGGGGCTTCAATATTATTTGAGTTTTACAGAAAAATACCCTAGTATTTGCGATTTGGCAAATGCTAAAGATGAAGATGCTTTTCGCCTCTGGCAAGGCTTGGGCTACTACAATCGTTGCAAAAATATGTTGGCAACAGCACGATATATTTGTGAGCAGCTTTCAGGACAATTCCCAGACAAGTATGAGGATATTCTGGCACTTAAAGGGGTAGGTGCTTATACCGCTGCGGCTATTGCTTCCTTTGCCTTTGGATTGCCCTACGCAGTAGTAGATGGTAATGTGTATCGAGTATTGTCGCGCTATTTTGGTATGGAGGATGCCATAGATAGTACTGAAGGTAAAAGGAAATTTGCTGCACTAGCACACGAACTTCTGGATACAGAAGATGCCGCAGCTTACAATCAAGCTATAATGGATTTGGGAGCTACGGTGTGCACCCCTAAGCAAAGTAAATGTGATGAATGTCCGCTGCAAAAAAAGTGTATCGCTTTTAAAGACCAACTGATACATCTATTGCCTGTAAAGGAAAAGAAGATGAAGGTTCAAGGTCGTTTCTTCAATTTTTTGCTCTTTCAATACCAAGATGAAATTTGGATTGAGCGTAGAGCGGATACTGGTATTTGGCAAAACCTGCATCAATTTTATCTTATTGAATCGGAGTATAGTATTGTTCAAAAAATATTGATGGAAAATCCCCTATTGATTAATTGCAAATCACATATTATAAGCCTTCGATTTGCAAACCAATACAAACAAAGGCTCACTCATCAATTGATAGAGAGTAAATTTTACTTAGTTGAGTTGAAGGACAAACCAGATTTTTTAAAACAACGAGGTTTATGGATTCGAAAGGAGCAAAGTGATGACTATGCCTTTCCTAAAACGATAGTTGATTTTTTGCAATCATTCTTATTTTAGTAGAATGTTCGTGCTGCTTCAAAAATGCTCACGTCTCGTATTGTTCACAAGTTTATTTTCTGCTTTGTGTGCAGTGGCGTTGTGTATGGCAACAGAGAAGCTCTTGCGGCATTGTATGCCTCCGGTGTTTTCGTCGCTTCATTTTTTTATCACGGGTTGTACATTAGTCGTCTATAATGTTCATTATTTGATTAAAAAATCTACTACAGAATTGTCTGACCAGTATGCCTGGGTTCAAAAAAATCGTAAATGGAATTACGCATTCTTGCTTTTAGGCTTTTTATTGTCTATTGGTTTTGCTTTTCAAATGCCTCATGCCGTTTGGCAAGCCTGTATCCTTTTGGCGTTGTTTTCGTTTGCGGGTTAATGGACATTTGTGGTGGTAAAATCCTATAAAAGGCATATCTGTATT
>JASGCQ010000007.1 GCA_030054025.1 Phycisphaerales bacterium
AAAATGGCAGAAATCGCATCTTAAAAATGAGCCTACAGATGAAAAGACGAAGCTGAATCACCAAGATTTGGCAAAGTATTGACAACATCCAATACCCCTTTATTAACCTATCGCCGTAGTTCTATTGAACTTTTTGGGTTAAATAATGGTTATAAAAATCAATCATCACAAAAAGAGCAGAAATAAAGTATTTTGTTTTAGCTCTGTTCTTGAAAAAAATAATAGTATTCGATTATTCTAATAGCGTAATATTTCCACGTTTGCTTTCTGTTTCCCCATTGATAAACACGGCATTGAGTACATAAGCATAAGAATCCATGGGCTGTAGCTTACCATTGAAAGTGCCGTCCCATCCACTTTCTGTGGATACAGAATGAAACACCAATTGCCCCCAGCGATTGTAAATAGAAAAGTCCATGTAATCTATCGCTGCTCCAAGTACATACAAAATGTCATTACCATTGCCGTCTTTGTTGGGTGTAAATGCTGTGGGTACGTCTATTCTAGGTACAATTAGCGCATCAATATTTTTGCAAATAGTATCATTACAGTTTTCATAACCTTCTGCTATTAAGCAAGTTTTATACGTTCCTGTTTTGCGGAAAAGATGCGAAGGGTTAGTTGCATAACTTTTAGAACCATCGCCAAAGAGCCACAAATAGCTAGTGGCATTTTTTGACTTATTGGTAAAATGAATAGAGTCATTTGGATTGGGTAGTTTCGGTACCCAATCAAAGCCAGCAGTAGCACCGGGTTTGATTGTAATTTTCTTTTTAAAAGTATCTGTGGTATTACAAGCTGTACTATTATACACAATCAAGGTAATGGTATAAGTACCTGTATCGTATTTGTGAGTCGGAGTGACCTCTGTAGAAGTAGTGCCATCACCAAAAATCCATAACACAGAGGTAGCATTGGTTGAGTAATTGGCAAAAAACAATCCTCCAGATTTTATACATAATACATCAGGAAGATTCGTAGCTGCTTTTAAGAATGAGCTGTTAATAATGACTGTTTTACGAACTGTATCTGGATTGTTACAAGCCAATGAGTCATTCATAATAAGGGTAACTATATAACTCCCTTTAGCACTATAATTATGTATTGGCGGAGTTGTTCCGGAATATTTAGCACCGTCTCCAAAATCCCATACAAAAGTTGCAGTGCCGCTCTTGCCATAGGTAGAGGTGTTAATGAATTTTACTTTGTAAGGTGCTATGCAGCTATCGGTAAGCGTGAACGAAAAGTCTGCATTGATGCTATTACTATCAACAGTAATGGCAACATAGGAGGTGTCGTATTCAATACAGGCATCAGGGTTGTAAGCGACCATTCTTACCAAAAAAGTGCCGGGTTTGTAAAAAGTATGCGTTGGTTCTTTTAAAGTACTCGTTGGAGAACCGTCAACAAAATCCCATATAAATGTTTTAGCATTAGTTGACCTATTCTTGAAATTAACTGTAAATGGTGCACAGCCTTTACTGTAAGGGTCTGCGACAGCTTTTGCTACTACGGCACTCAAATCAAACGAAATTTTAAGGGCAGCCAAATTGCAATTGGAAGAGGCATTTAAGGGGCTCAAAGAACCGGCCGTAGTGGGCAATGCAGGTCCGGCAGTGCCGCCACAACCACCACATAGTGCTTGATATACAATTCCCGTCTTGTCAAATCTACTGGTGCCACCGTCAACGTGTTCGCCTAGACCAGGGTTTGTAGAAGACCTACCAAAATAAGAGCCATAGAGTAAAGAAGTGGCATTTTTACTTAGAACGATAAAGTAAAAATCAAAACCATCGGTAGTCGTTTGCAATGCAGTAGCAGTAGTAATCGGCATACTGTTGGTATTCCCTACATTTGGAAAGGTTGCCCCACCCAAAGTGCCACCCCATCCTGATATATATACGTTCTGACAAGTGTCCACCAAAAATGCAACTGGAGATATATTAGTTTCGGTAGAGGTACCCGAACCGTAAACAGTAGAATAAATTGGTGCTAACAAGTTATTGTCAATTTTAAGTACAAATTGACTGGAGTTGGGTACGCTATATACGCCGGTAGTCACTGGAAAAGTACCGCCCAGGGTTTGTCCCATCATATATACATTATCAGCATCGTCTATTGCCAATCCATATACCTGATCATAACCACTAGCACCTATAAAAGAACCTCTTTGTAAGGTATAAAGTGGTCCATTTGATATTTTCACACAGTAACCATCCGTACTGCCTCCAATAAAGGAAGAGTGATATGTACCCGCAGTAGTGGGGAATGCAGTACTCATTGTACCACCACCCATATAGATTGAGGTTTGTGCCATATTTAAAGCCAAAACATAACCACCATCATCGTTGGTACCACCTAGATAGGTGCTAAAAATCATCGCACTAACATCGCTGTTCATCTTTATGAGTAAGGCATCTTGTCCACCGGCCAACGTACTTTGAATCGCATTTTTGATGGGAAAGTCGGTAGAAAAAGTAGAAGAAGCTACATAAATATTGCCCAGATTGTCTAATATAACCTCACTACGAGCATCATCGCCATAATTGTGTTTTAATTTCCCCCCTGAAAATTCTGCAGCATCAAAATTGACACAATCATCTCCACTTCCACCCAGATAGGTTGAACCTATCAATGCAGTGCCAGTTGCATTTAATTTTGTAATGACCAAATCGGCTTTGCCATTTGCTGTTCTGTCAAAAGCCGTAGTCGTGGTAGGATAATTATTGGAATAAGTTCGCCCTGCGATTACTAAGTTGTTGGTTTTGTCAACAATCATACTATGTGGTTGGTCATTGTCTGCACCTCCGATATAAGTAGCATAAATCATTGTATTTCCTGTAGCGTTAATTTTCATAATACCCATATCGCATGCATAAGCACTGCCACTGCCTGTACCACCTGATCCAGTACCCGTACCCCCACCATATACAGCTTGAAATGCCCCTAGAGAAATAGGAAAGCTGCCTCCCAATAGATGACTTACTAAGCCGCCAGTGTACATATTCCCTAAAGTATCGTAAGTGGCAGTAAAGCCCCAATTATCTGCGGTTGACCCCGTAAATGTGCAAAATACGACTGTCGGGTCAATGATAAGGGCGTTGTTATGGTCATAATCGTTGGGGAAGGAAAAACGGACTACATTGTTTTTTAAAACATACTTACATGTTACGGCTACTCTGTTGTCATTCACATATTGATACACGACTGGTTTCAATTCTTTAACCTCACCTATAGAGGTGTAGATAATCAAATTGCCGTCGCGAGCTAAGGCAACTTTATCTGCCCCGTCTATTCTAAGTTGTATTTGATTGGCATCGGCATTAGGAGCTACAATAAAATCGTATTTAAGATTATTTTTTTCTGAGCTCAAGTGCATATCTATGCCCTCGTATAGCTTTTTGTAATCTATTGCCAAAGCGGGATGTATATTGCTTTTCCATTTCGACGAGTCATTGCCTAGAAAATAGTTGTAATAATGTTGTTGTACTTTGTTTTCAACTAATTCTGTGGGTAAACAATTTTCAAAAGTTATCCGATAACTATGGTATTTGATGGTTGGAGGCTTAGTAATTTGATTGTGCTTGAAAGCATCTATCTTTTCCCAAGCACCTTGTTCGCCTAAGAAATAGGTTATGCTATTTGATTGCAAGAAAATATCTCCAGTACCAGAGATGCATTTATATTTAAAATCACCTTTCCATTGGCCGTCATTTCTAATAAACTCTAATTTTGCCGATTGAGCATTAGCACTACTAGGTAAAAGGAAAAAAATAAGTAATAGATGGAGTAAGTTTAACTTTTTCATTGGAGAGGCTGAATTAATGAAAACTGAATGTAAATTTAGCTAAGTTTTTATTCTAATCTCAAAAAAATACAATTGGGATGTCTTAAAATGAAAAAGGCACACAAAACCTATATTTTGTGTGCTTTTTTCATTCAATGTCTAAATTTATTGACGCATTTTGATGTCGTCCACAATAATAAGTTTGTAATAAAAATAAGGTTTTGTTGCTCCACAAGTATCTAGCACCTCAGAAACATGGTATTTCACTTTAACAAGCATTCCTTGGCGTTGATAAGCACTCAATAATTGATATGGTTTTTCCTTTCGACCATCGCTAAAGCGAAGCAAGTAACCACATCCATCCACTGTTATATCTCCACTATTCTCAACCGCAGCATCTTCAAATCCAGAATCAGGTTTATTGCAAGCTAAAACAGAAAGAGTGAGTATAATGGCAATCAGGTGAAAGTACTTTTTAGGCATTTTATGCTTATTTAATGTTAAATAGTGCGGTAAGGTAGAAAAAAATATTGAAGGAAAAAAGACTTCGAGTTATTTTTTTTCTTTTGAAGTGAATTTATAGCCCACACCTCTTATAGAATGGAAGTAGATTGGGTGTTTTGTATCCTTTTCAAAGTGCTTTCTAAAGCTTAGAATAAAATTATCAATGGTGCGTGTAGTAGGATATACATTGTAGCCCCATACTACTTGTAAAATATGCTCTCGCGATACCGTTTCCCCATCTCGCTCAATTAATAGCTTTAATAGAGCAGATTCTTTTTTACTTAATTCTTGTTTTTTACCATGTCTATCATAGCATTCATAAGCACCAAAATCGATTTTTCCGCCAGCAAATTCATACAATTGCCCAACAGAATTGCTTTGTTGCATTCTTTTGTTTTTAGCAACCAGTTTCTCCACTCTCAGCAACAATTCCTCAAGGTTGAAGGGTTTTGTTAAATAATCGTCGCCACCTTTGCGTAATCCTTCAATACGATCTGCCGCACTGCCCTTGGCCGATAAAAAGAGAATAGGTACTTCTATGTTTTGGGCTCGAATCGTTTCGCATACTGCAATCCCATCCATCTCTGGTAGCATAATATCTAATATTACCAAATCAAAATATTCCGCTTTTGCCATTTTGACGGCTTGAAACCCTGTCTTGGCAATACTTACCTCATAGGATTCTAGTTCGAGGTTGAGTTGCAACAAGGCGGCAATATTTTCCTCGTCTTCTACAATTAATATATTTCCTTTTGAGCTTTCCAATTTCATAATTTAGTACGATATAAGTGAGTTTACAAAGCTATATTTCTAAAAAAAGAATTTCTTAGTTGCTTGTAAATTTATTTGCAAAAATGAGTTAAATATCTTTACCTTTGCCACCCTATCGAATAAAAATAAGCGGGTGTGGTGAAATTGGTAGACACGCTAGACTTAGGATCTAGTGCTGCGAGGCTTGGGGGTTCGAGTCCCTCCACCCGCACTGATGGGAGTAAAGCCCATTTTAGAGCAGTTTCTTGTATTTCAAGAAGCTGCTTTGCTTTAATATCAATGCTTTAGGGTGGAACAAGCTTAGTAAAAAGGGTGTTCGATAGCTCCCGTTTTCGTAGTTCAAATTTTCACCAAAAAGCATTTTTAATAATTGCTTGTTTACGATAAGCTATGACTCTTTGCTATTCAGAATAAGAGTTAATAACTCTCAACTATTAATTCTCTTAGAAAAATATTTTTTGAACGTGTGAAAAAAAATTACTGTTATCCGAGATAAATTTCACAATAAGGGTGGCTATTGGACCACCCTTTCTCCATTTTGCTGCAACTAAAGAAACAACATTGATAGGAACAAAAGTAGCGATTATGTCGGACAGCCGATATTTACCCAAACGCTTTCTTTGATAGATGACCGTTTAATACAAGCTGCCTGCAAGCAGCACGATGCCGACAATTTTTCCTCAAAAACTAAGTTTCAAAGACCACCTTACTACCCTGCTGTATTGCATTTTTGCAAGGTGTACCTCCATTCGTGAGGTAGAGACTGGGCTTGAGTTATGTGTACGGGCAAGACCAACCATATACCACCAAAAGAAAAAGCCCCCCTGTTTTCAAATCACTATCAACTTTTGAGCAATAGCAACGCTTTTAAGGTAGCAAATGCCCTAATTTTGAATCATCTCGGACAACAATAATTTAAAATTTTTAATTGAAAAATATGGAGTTAAAGCAAATCACCTAATTGATACTTCTTTTAAAATAAGAAAATTTATAACGGTACAACAAATCTTGTTTTGTCCTTGTAGCGACTCCTTCTTAATGTGTATAAACCGATGCCTTTTATTGTATAATCAACGGAAAGGTTGCTTCTAAATCAGTTTCTCCACCTGATATTTCAGGCGTACTTGCATTTTTATTTGTAGGTTGGTGCATCAGTTGGATTTTAAATTTTCCTGTACCAGAAGAACCTGTGGTTAGCTTGAATGTCTGATTGAAAGGTGCTCCATTTTTGTCTTTATTACCATCCGAAACGGCTAAAGAGCCATCTCCTGTAGCCGGCGTAGAGGCAAATAGAAATAAATGCTCAATATCTTTTTCTATTATTTCCGTGGTAATGTTTTCTATCGGATTGGCTTTTTCATTCAATACGACCAATGTTGCATCATAAACGGTGTTTGGTTTTAATTTGATGCTATCAATCTTGATGCTGCCGCTCGTTCCACTGCTGAAACCATTTTCGATTTTATAGCTAAAGGTTTGCATGAGGCTTGATAATGGTTGCCCTACTTGAATGGATACAGTGGTAATTAATTCTTGCTCATCGGGAATAGGTGCAGATTTTTTATTGCATGATGCGAGCATAACTATTGATGAAATGGCTATGATACTGATAATTTGTTTTTTCATTGTTTCTGTTTTTTTTTAAAAATTAATTAAAAGGGATGCGTACTCTAAAGGCAATGTTTCTGCCTGGTTGGTCTAAGAAGTAACGAAAGACATCAAGATAATCTCGATATTTTTGGTTGAGTAAATTGGTAGCAGTAATGCTACAAAAGAGTGCTTGTTTACTGAATTTGACTTGTAGTCCTGCTTCTGCACCCATTAAAAAATAGGCGGATGGTGGACGAGGGTAGTCTATCTGGTCGAAATGACTGGGGATGCGTTTCTGTTGTAACACATATTGGGTATTAATACCTACATAACAATCTTTAAGATGCTTACTGATTACAAATTCATATTTTGTTTCGGCAGAAAAACGGTCGCTGGGCATTAAAATGAGCCAGTCATTTTGTGTTACATCTTTTGCACGCAAAATGGATGCTTGTATATGGCTGCTCCAATGTTTGTTCCAAGTGTAGTTTACAGCTACATCTGCTCCGCTCATTAAGGCTTTAGTTTGGGTATAATTAAATGTTTTATAGTAGCCTTTAATGGTGAGCGTATCTGCCCCTGGCTTGAGGTAAATAAAATTTTGAATGGATTGGGCATAAAGCGATAATTCAATGTGGGCTTTATTTTCTACTTCATACTTTCCGGCAAGTGTCAATCCTAGCGAACTTTCGGGTTGTAGATTACGGTTTCCAAATTCGATACGCCCTCCACCTTGATGCAATCCTGCGCTAAATAGTTCGGGAGCCTGAGGAGGTCGCCAGGCATTAGCCAGAGTGGCACTCCATTCCAAACGTTTACTGATTGTGTTTTTGAATGCGAGCGTTGCCGATGGGTTTTTATAATCAAACAAGTACTGCACATTGTTGAGTTGTACACCTTCGGGATTGTACATTTCGAAATGTTTATAATCAAACCTTAGTCCGGTTTCCAGCGCCCACTTGCCTTTTGTATAACGTTCTATGGCATAGGCTGCAAAACCTAAGGCGTAATAGCTTGGAATGAATACTCTGTCGCCATTCTTGAAAGTGTTGTGCTGATACATGCCGTCTATGCCTACTTGTCCCGAAATGTTTTTGAATTTTTTGTGGTCGAGATTAAGATTTAGCGTTTGTGTGTTTAGGGTCAAATTTAATTGCGCTTTACCATTATCCACTCTCACGATATCGTACTCTTGTCTATAATTATGCTGAAATGCATAGACTAAGTTCCATACCCCCAACTTATTTTCTAAGTAGCTTTTGATTTTCAGTAAATCATGTGTTACCACTTGTTTGGGTCTGTTGATTTGGTAGCTAAAGTTTGAGCTTACTAATGGTATTGGGCTATTGATGGCCTGGTATAAGTCTTGCTGACTGCCTGTATGAGAGCCACTGTAGATGCCCAACACATTATTAAATTGACTAAAAAATACTTCCGCTCCACTATGCACATTTCGGTAAGCGAGTGTGGTAGAAAAATTATGCTCATGAATGCCGCTATTGGCAACCCATATTCCTCCTGGTAATTGATAATTACCGCCTTGCTTTAGTGATCCTTGTACTCTGAAGGAAAATTTAGGATGCTTAGAAAATCGCTGTTCCAACATTCCTGATGCTACACCCATACGATTATTACTAAAGGCTCCTAAATTGATTTCACCAGACCAACCGGATGCTACTCTTATAGGATTGGGCTCTACGAGTAGCACACCTCCAATAGCATCAGTGCCATAGCGTACTCCTGCCGCCCCTTTTAGCACGCTTACGGTATGGGCTACAAAAGGATCTATATTCGGCGCATGCTCCGAACCCCATTGTTGGTCTTCTTGCCGAATACCATTGTTCAGAATAAGAATTCGGTTGCTGTGAAGTCCATGTATTATTGGTTTAGAGATAGTTGCCCCATTGCTTAATGTACTTATTCCGTTTATGTTTTTTAATTGTTCGCTTAAAGTCTTACCACTATTTTTTTGCATCATCAATGTGCCTAATACCGCATTGTCTTGAATCAATTTTTGCTCCTTCTTTTTGTTGATGATTACTTGATGGAGTAAGAAGTTAGCATGAGGAACTTTTAGAGTATAAAGCCCACTCTTTTCGATACGAAGTAGGATAGTGGTATCTATGATTTCATTGCTGTGCAAATGAACATGATAGATGCCCTGACATATATTGTTGAGCATTGCCATGCCATTTTCATCGGTTTGTACAGTAGTTTTTTGCTCTGAAATATAGAGCATGATATCCGCTATCGGGGCTGAATTGTGGTATTCTACTACCGCTATTTGTGCCGATAAATGGCAAGTGTCTTGTGCCTGTAGGTCAATACAGTAAATCATCGCCATGATTAAGGCGAATACATAACGGGTCATCAATTGTTTAGAATAAGTAATAGAAAGAATCCACAATACCAATCTATGGTTTGTGCCTATTAAGATGTTGCTAAGACTGATGTAGGTGGTCCTCTAAGTGTAATTGTATTGTTACTACAAGAAATGGCTTTGCCCTCAACAATACAATTTTGCGGATGAGCATATTTGCAGTTCAGAAAAGCAATGCTCGGGATCAATGCATCGTTAGAAAAACTCTCTAATGTAAAGTAAAAAAAAGAGCAGTGATGATGTAATGGCTCGAAGTGGGCTTCCCCTTTTTTACAAACATGGTGTGGGTCGTGAACAGTATCCTTGTGATGAGCAAAAAGATGCACATACTCTTTTGCTGTAGTGCCAAAAAGCAGTAACAGTGATAGACAGGCTATCGTAATTGTATGGAGTATCTTTTTTATCACAATTGTTGATACAAATGTACAGTCATTTTTACAATGTAAGGGCTATCCTATGCGTACTTTAAGATTATGATATTTTTAAAAGCTGTTATCAAATAAAAATCTATTGTTTTGCTCCTTTGCTTTTTTCAAGTAAGTCGCGTTGGATTCTCTTTTGGGAATGAAAAAATTCATACAAATTATCAAAGCTCTTGCGCACGGAAATACCTACGCCTGTACGCGAAATGTTATAGCCATAAAACAAATCGTAATTGCTGGCTCTGAAACCTACAAAACTTACGCCTCCATCGGGTGTCAATAAGTATTGCGCTCTAAAATCTCCTGCGAGGTTAAAATTGCTGGCAGATTGATTGTTGACTGATGGCCGTCCCCAGTCGTAGGCACTTCCTACTTGTATCTTGAGTCGGTCATTAAAATAATTTCTATCTAGTACAATCTTTACGACATTTCTACTGTCGGATGTGTAGCCCGTGCTGCCGTCGCTGATATCTTGGCTTAGGCTCTTATACTGTAAGTTGACGGTCAATTTCGAATCGCCAATTAATCTGTTTAGTGTAGAGGTCAGTAAAGGAGATGCTTGAGCTGCTATTGTTTCGCCCAAAGTGTTTTTGACACCTGTAGTTGCAAGGGAACTGGTGATGCCTTGTGAGGGAATAAATGAGCCTAAGAGTAGTAAGGAGCTTATTTGGTTGGTAAGGTTTGTTTTGTCGCTTTGATTTATTCTACTGAGTTTCGCATAGGCAGGTGTTGATAAGGAATGTTTTTCTACCAGTTCAATTTGATATTTCAAATCGCGGTTTGCCAAGGTGCCAGTTATATCCAAAACCACATTTACAGGCTGTGCTATTTTCGCATCATCTTCGTCTTTTGTACCCTTTATTTGATTCGCTTCATTAGCATCCAATAGGTCGTATAAGCGATTATTGGTGGCGTAGGTGGCATTTACATTCAATTGGGTATTTGAAATATTGCCACCGAAAGATATGCTGCTACCTGAATTAATATGGAATTCTTTAGTCACGATTTGTCGGAATTTAAATAGATAGATGCCTTTATCAATATTGTATGTGCCGAATAAAGAATAATCTTCGTTTGCAGGTACATTGATCATCAAGTTGCCATTTCCGTTTGCTTCTATTTTGTCGCCGGATGCGGGGTCTAGTACTAGCGTTACGTCAATTAAGGGGTTTAGTACGGCCGAAATTTTTACGCTCAATTTGTCTTTGGGTAGTACTACCTTTTGTTCTACAGTTTTGCCGTAGGATTTGAAAGTAATGTAGGTGCTGGTACTGATATCTCCAGCGGAATTATAGGGTAAGTATAAATGCGATTTTTGTGTAGGACTGGCAACAATGCCCATGTCCATATTACTTATTCTTCCGTTTACATTAAAGTCTGTTTTGGCAACGACATGTCCATAAAACAATTCATTTTCATAGTCGCGTAAATTCACTACTTCGAACTGATTTGTTTTTAATTGAATGTTCATTAGCGGATTGTTGATTTTGTCGAAACGAACAAATCCCGAAGCCGTAGCTGTATTTTTATAGACATCCAATAGCTCTATATTGTCTAATGTAGCCGTTTGTCCTTTGATTTTAATTTTACCCATAGGTATGGAGTATAAGGTGCCAATATAATCTATACGAGCAAAGATATTGCGCAGCAATAAGCCTCCGTCAAAGTTGGGTCGGTCAAAAGTTCCGCTCAAGTCTATCGTGCCTTCTATCGTACCTCCCAATTTGCTGGCATATCCTTTGAGGAATGGTTCGATAAATTTAGTAGGTAAATTGTCTATTTTAATCGAAGCGTTAATGGGGTCTTCATTGGTCGGATTCAATGAAATATTGCCTTGTGTAGTGAGCGAAAATTTATTGTTGAAGATACCACTGCTATTCTCAATATGTATCAATTGTTCTGTCGCATCATAGTAGCCTTTTATTCTTACCATACCTACCGTATCTCCAAGTATTTTTACACCGTTGGCTTCGATATGGCTACTTACTTTTTGATTGTTGAATATGTTTGCTATTTCAAGTACGCCATTAATTCTTCCTTCCAATTGATAACCTGCCGCAGGAGTGAGGCTTGCCAATTGTGCTATATCAATATTGTAACTGCGAATGATTAGGGGTAGATTCGTTTTGCTTTTATCAATATTGACTGTTAATTTTTGTAGTCCGGATTCTAATTCCAAGTTTTCGACAGACAGGTAATTATTGGCAAAAATGATTTTATTGCCGTTAGGGATTTCCCATTTCACATTATTTAGAAACAGTTCGGAAGGGGAGAATCTTGCATACAGTGTGTCTTTGCTGGCGTAGGCATTGCCGCTCAAGGTTGCCGTACCATATTGCTCGTCAGATTTTGTAGCAATGGTGTAGGCTAAAGAATCATTTCCTACAAGGGCCTCTAGTTTTAATGAAGTATTTAATATATTCTCCCCGATTACTAAATGCTGAACTGTACTGTTTAATTTTAGCTTGTTGTAATCTCCCTTCGAACTCACTAGTGTGTTGTACAATTTCATGGTTCCTATTTTGCCATAGGGGACAGTTGCGTCTATAGTAAGCGTCTGATGAATGGTGTTTAAATTGCCACTCACATTAGAGCTGTCGAAACCGCTAATGTCATTACTGAATGCGGTGATTAAGTCATTTACTTTATGTGTTTTGATGCTGAAGTTTATGTCTTGATCGGCAGCTATGTTGCCTTTGCTTTTTATGTAATTGGGTAAATACCGACTCAAGAAATACCGCATAGAGTTGGATATTTCGTTTAATAAGAAGCGACCATTTATCTGTGCACTAAGCAAATTGCTTTCAATGTCTATATGCTTATCCTCTGCATCCCAGTAGGATTTCATATTGATAGAATCGAGGTCTAATTTTTTAGACTTGCGTGTGAGGTTAATATTGTACAATTTAGCAGCACCTATAAAATCGTCAATTGTCTTTCCCGAACAATTCAAGTCGAAATCGGCAGCTAGAGTAGTGGGTACATCTGTAAACTTCAAGGCTTTTAAATTGCTTTGCAGCAAGTTGGCCGTCGCATTGATTGTGATATCTTTTTGGCTTAGGTCGATATTCCCATAAAAACCTAAAGCGATATTTGAATCGTTGATTAATAATTTTCCGTCAAATTTATTTTTGTCAAAAACGCCATCTGCTACAATATCCTTATAGGAGTATCCGTTGAAGCTGATGTCT
This sequence comes from Phycisphaerales bacterium, assembly GCA_030054025.1. GTDB lineage: Bacteria > Bacteroidota > Bacteroidia > Chitinophagales > Chitinophagaceae > Rurimicrobium. Next base: position 12,646 of record JASGCQ010000007.1, read on the forward strand.
TTGAATGTTGATTTGGCTTTAATATGGATACCATTGATGTCGAAACTGGCACCTTGCAATGCTGCATTGAAGGTAGTGGTGCCCAGCATAGGCTGGTTGAACAGCGTTCCAGCATCAAAAGATTGAGAACCGATAGTTCCTGAGTAGGTTGCTGCTTGTTGGGCCGGAATCTTCATTTTGATATCGGCAGATACAATGCCAAGATTCGTTTTTAGCGTTCCTTTCGTAGCAAAATCGCTGATAAGCCCTTTGAAGCCACCTTTGAAAATAGCGTAATCAATAGCTTTGATATTCACATTGTGATTGTTTTTCAAAGCCGGTGCATATTTCAAGACAGAAGCACCTGTAGTAAAAATGTCGCCATTCTGAAAATCAAAAATTGTTTTGTCTATATCGGGCAATCCACTAATGAGCAAATCTCCTTTGACAGTGCTAAAACCATCGCTCAGGTGCAAGTTGCTCGCCAAAAGTCTATCTACTGTACCTGCGCCATCACCCGAAATTTTTACCATGCTAAGGGGGAGTTGGCGGAGTTGAGGTGCAAAGTAGGCTACATCGCGGGCATCTACATTGGCATCTTTAAGATGAGCCACCATTTTTACTTTTGCTATATAATCCAAGAAATCAGGAAAGCGATCGTAGTGCATCGCGTAATAATTTCCAATCTTACTGTTGTTGGTTTCGATATACAATTCATTGCAAATAGAAGCAATCGGAGAAACCTGCACCTCGCTCTGCATTTCTTTTACTACAAATCCGCTTCGTTCGTTTGCGCTAAAATGGCGTAGTTGAGCCTTGAGCGTATCTCCCAAAACTTTCAGATATTTAATCTCACTCGTTAAATTTTTCACCTCGATATACTCAGGGTCAAATTCATCAGGATAGGGCTTGGAGGTCTTAGAAACAAAAGCAAAATGACAGTCTTCAAAATTGATATGCTCAACGTTGAGTTTCCATTGGTCGGGATTAAAAGGTGTGCTGTCTATTACGAAGGTTTTTTTTATTGAAGGTGGTTTGCCTCCTTTATAATCGCGCAAACGAATAGAGGATTGAGCCACTTTGAGATTGGCAATTCCGATACTTCTTTTTTTGAAATTAACCTCATCAATATTGGTGGCAAAACTGCCAACATCAATATCATAATCATATCCGTACCAAGCGTCATCCAGGTGAAAACGAACATTATCCAACAGTACTTTTTCTAAGTCAATTTCAAACTCTTGTTTTTGCGCAGTCTTTTTATTCGATTTGCTCGAGAAGGCGTCTTCTATAAATCCGTAATTCCAATCAGAAGAATTTGCAGGGCGATTGAGGTGGATATAGGCATTCGTTAGCCCAACGTAGTGCAATACGGGAGTGCCGCTTTTTAAGAAAAACCAATCTGTAATACGCACTTGCGCTTTGCCTATGTAGGCGAGCGTGTCCTGCTGTTGGTCTTCGATATATAGCCCTTCGAGCAGTACATGATTGAGCAGGTCTATGCGTACCTTATCAATCGTTACCTTGGTATTGAGCTTGTCGGAAAGAATATGGGTAGCACGTTTTGCCAAATAGGTTTGAACCGAGCTAAGATTGACTAGCACCAATAGCAAAATAATTAGTGCAAGGAGCGACAGAAATATATTTCGAAATATTTTAAGTAGTTTTTTCACAAGATTAAGCACAAATATAAGCTCTCGTGTTTAATTCTTTTACCTTAGTTCTTACACAACCCATATTCTTGCAAATTGGTAATTCGGTAGTTGTGATTTGCTTTCAAATTTTGGTTACCTTAGTTCTTACACAACTGGACATTATTTGGCTATATGCCAAGGATAGAGAGCCTAGGCGATCTTTATTTCCCATAGAGATGTCCCCTAGCATTTTTAATTTGGGTAGTACTGTATCAACCGACACACCAAACGCAAGCATTGTTTGCGCATTTTGATACAGCTCGTTGCCAAATATGCTGTCCTGGGCAAATTTGGTCAGATCGCTGTAGAGCTTGCCGCCTTTAGCATTACCGCCCAGTGTTTCAAAAGAAACTTTTTGAGCCGCCCCCTCCATTCCCGAAGAAATAGCTGCACCTATCCCTGCGCCAATGGCGGCGAACCCAACTGCACCGATGACCATACTTTTTAAACCACCCAAACTCGACATCAGATTGCTTGTTTTGATTGGTGGAACTTCTACAGGTCGGCGTAAGCTTTCATTGATGGTTTCGCGAACTTTGGTGAGCCCTGCGCGTAACCTTCCCATCCTTGGGGCTGGTATTTCTATACTAGCAAGACGCTCCTTCATTTCGGCGGTAGAGCTGTTGACCATACTCTTAGCCTTGCCTAATGCCTGCTTTAATTTGTTTGTACCCAAATCAATCAGCATCTGAACTTTTGGATGATTCATAAAATAATAGTTTGTGTTTTAAAATTTTACTATATTTGCAACGGATGAGGGTGCAAGCTTGCTTGTTACCCACGACCAAGCAAAGAGCATCGGCATTTTGTCGATGCTCTTTGCATTTATTTCAATTCAGAAGCCAAGTACTTAAAAATTTTATTGTCAATGTCAATTATCCAAATTTGATTGAGCTTTGTTCCAGCATTAAACCTTGCTTTTATCCACTCTTTTATCTGTGTTGTGATTTGCTTTCAAATTTTAGTTACCTTAGTTCTTACACAACCGGCGCAAGATTTACAGTTGCCATTTGCTGTTGTGATTTGCTTTCAAATTTTAGTTACCTTAGTTCTTACACAACAAACAGGATTTCCTATAGAAACGTTTTCTAGTTGTGATTTGCTTTCAAATTTTAGTTACCTTAGTTCTTACACAACTTGGGGCCGACAAGCCCTAACAGGTAACAAGTTGTGATTTGCTTTCAAATTTTAGTTACCTTAGTTCTTACACAACTACAACTGTGCAGGTTGAGCCTAAGGTTATGTTGTGATTTGCTTTCAAATTTTAGTTACCTTAGTTCTTACACAACAAATTGGTTATGATAGCACCGGCTCTTGCGGTTGTGATTTGCTTTCAAATTTTAGTTACCTTAGTTCTTACACAACTTTAGATTAACCATGTCAACGAGAACTGTAGTTGTGATTTGCTTTCAAATTTTAGTTACCTTAGTTCTTACACAACATTTGTCTCTATCAGCATCATAAAAGCATAGTTGTGATTTGCTTTCAAATTTTGGTTACCTTAGTTCTTACACAACCTGCACTACAGAAGAATCACTGAAAGAATAGTTGTGATTTGCTTTCAAATTTTGGTTACCTTAGTTCTTACACAACAAAATTCTGACAGCGTGATGGCCTTGCCAGTTGTGATTTGCTTTCAAATTTTGGTTACCTTAGTTCTTACACAACTGTTTGTCTCAGCTCTGCAACATTCATTCCGTTGTGATTTGCTTTCAAATTTTGGTTACCTTAGTTCTTACACAACACAGTTGAAGGGAATACAAACGATGCACTGTTGTGATTTGCTTTCAAATTTTGGTTACCTTAGTTCTTACACAACTATCGTAGGCTTTTCCGTTTTTTCTAACTGGTTGTGATTTGCTTTCAAATTTTGGTTACCTTAGTTCTTACACAACCAGGCGGTGGCGGCGGTTCTATGCCATCCTGTTGTGATTTGCTTTCAAATTTTGGTTACCTTAGTTCTTACACAACCTTTGAAATTATATCGTACGCACTACAATCGTTGTGATTTGCTTTCAAATTTTGGTTACCTTAGTTCTTACACAACGCAAAGAATAGAAGGTCATTCTTTCATGCTGTTGTGATTTGCTTTCAAATTTTGGTTACCTTAGTTCTTACACAACTTCAGCCTTAATACTTCTTGAATGTCCTTTGTTGTGATTTGCTTTCAAATTTTGGTTACCTTAGTTCTTACACAACAAATTATGATTACTCAAAATCCATTTACTGGTTGTGATTTGCTTTCAAATTTTGGTTACCTTAGTTCTTACACAACCACGATTATCTGTACCTGTAGTCAGGTCGGGTTGTGATTTGCTTTCAAATTTTGGTTACCTTAGTTCTTACACAACTGAACTTTTTGAACAATGCCGTGATAATGAGTTGTGATTTGCTTTCAAATTTTGGTTACCTTAGTTCTTACACAACATAAAATGGCTCTTAAACTTAGAGAGTTGGGTTGTGATTTGCTTTCAAATTTTGGTTACCTTAGTTCTTACACAACGTGGCGATGAGCATGGAATCAAAGAGATGAGTTGTGATTTGCTTTCAAATTTTGGTTACCTTAGTTCTTACACAACTGCAATGGAACTTCATTGATTGAAGAATTAGTTGTGATTTGCTTTCAAATTTTGGTTACCTTAGTTCTTACACAACAATCCATATTCGCAGCATCAATCGGGTTTAGTTGTGATTTGCTTTCAAATTTTGGTTACCTTAGTTCTTACACAACAAATCTTCTTTGTTCCACTCGTTGGAATCGTTGTGATTTGCTTTCAAATTTTGGTTACCTTAGTTCTTACACAACGGTGCTTGGCATTGCTCGTGGTTTTCTCCCGTTGTGATTTGCTTTCAAATTTTGGTTACCTTAGTTCTTACACAACTTAAATGAAAGCCAGGATCTTTATCTCTGAGTTGTGATTTGCTTTCAAATTTTGGTTACCTTAGTTCTTACACAACTTTGGTTGATTTCTCCGGCAACAAATGCTTGTTGTGATTTGCTTTCAAATTTTGGTTACCTTAGTTCTTACACAACTAAAAAGCTGATGGTGCTGATGCCGCCGCAGTTGTGATTTGCTTTCAAATTTTGGTTACCTTAGTTCTTACACAACCAGCACTGAAGCTGGCAGCTTCTACCCTTGGTTGTGATTTGCTTTCAAATTTTGGTTACCTTAGTTCTTACACAACCATTCTTTTCTTCCAATTTATTCATTATATGTTGTGATTTGCTTTCAAATTTTGGTTACCTTAGTTCTTACACAACGTTATAGGGAGCTTCGCACCAACTTTATGGGTTGTGATTTGCTTTCAAATTTTGGTTACCTTAGTTCTTACACAACCTAAAATTTTTTGGTTGTAATACCTTTTCAGTTGTGATTTGCTTTCAAATTTTGGTTACCTTAGTTCTTACACAACTAAAAGCTTTATGCTGGTAGATGACCCAGAGTTGTGATTTGCTTTCAAATTTTGGTTACCTTAGTTCTTACACAACCGAAAAGCTGGGCAGAAAAGCAGGGCGTGAGTTGTGATTTGCTTTCAAATTTTGGTTACCTTAGTTCTTACACAACTATCCTCAGAATGGAGATATAAATTGCATAGTTGTGATTTGCTTTCAAATTTTGGTTACCTTAGTTCTTACACAACTGGGGATATGGTATCCACGTTCGTCTCCTTGTTGTGATTTGCTTTCAAATTTTGGTTACCTTAGTTCTTACACAACCGCAGTGTCACCAAATGGCTGAGTACATGGTTGTGATTTGCTTTCAAATTTTGGTTACCTTAGTTCTTACACAACTTGCACTCAATTTGGCTCGTGGAGTTGGTAGTTGTGATTTGCTTTCAAATTTTGGTTACCTTAGTTCTTACACAACGATAGGCCAAAAATTAGACGTACACAATCAGTTGTGATTTGCTTTCAAATTTTGGTTACCTTAGTTCTTACACAACAATGGCAGCAACTATTGAAGGAAGGAGTGAGTTGTGATTTGCTTTCAAATTTTGGTTACCTTAGTTCTTACACAACACCGTTGCGGTGATAGCATCGCTGGCTACAGTTGTGATTTGCTTTCAAATTTTGGTTACCTTAGTTCTTACACAACTTATTTTGATACACCCTGGGCGCAAACCAGTTGTGATTTGCTTTCAAATTTTGGTTACCTTAGTTCTTACACAACAGGAATCGCTGAAAGGCTTGCTGTTATTAGTTAAGAAGGCTATTGGACGAAAATAAAAAACGGACGAAGAGTCCGTTTTTTTTATAGGTTTGAAGCAATTTTTCAGAACATTTCTAATTGTTGTACGGGATTAGGTGTCTTGGCGATTTTTTTGCCTTGAAAAATTTCCATCATCCCAAATTGCTTGTCGGTGATACATATTATACCCACATGCCCTTTTTCGGGCAAGATTGACTTTACTCTTTTGATATGCACTTCTGCATTTTCCCTACTGGCACAATGCCTCAGATAAATACTAAACTGAAACATCGAGAAACCATCCGTCATTAGGCCTTTTCGGAATTTACTGTGCGCTTTACGCTCTACCTTTGTTTCGGTGGGCAAATCAAAAAATACAAGTACCCACATAATACGATAGGCATTTAGTCTTGAACACGCATCATGATAGGCATCGGCTTTGCTCATCCATACTTACAATATGGGGTACAACAAATTTTTAAATTCTCCTTCATAGCATTTTGTCAATGAGGCTGTTGTCCGTTGTATGGCATTCATCATGGGGCTATTTTGCTCTCCAATCAGCACATCGAGTTGGGATATGCTCAATAGTGCTTCTTTCATATTGGGGGTCATCTCCAAATATGTTCCGTTCATCTTCACAATATCGCAAACCACTTTGTCCACATAAGGGCGATAAGGTTCCATAATATCGTCCGCAAGGCAATAGGCATTGTATTGATTGCGGTGATGAATACCTAAAGTGGGTAACAAGCCAGATGCTACAAGATTGCGGGCTACGGTAGCTCGCAATATAGCATAGCCATAATTCAACAGATTATTAGGTGGCAAACCTTCTCGTTCTCTTTTAAAGGCTAAAAAGTCGGGGAAAACATATTTCCAATAATAAGCCGCTGCTTGTGCTTCGCAATTATCACTATCACCACTTTTCACTTTTTTGGCTAAGGCAATCAGTGGTCGCTCATCTGCACCTTGCAAAGCAAGATGAGCAGCTTGGTTTTCTATTTTACAGATAATGGTTTGCTGCCACAATTGTTTCTTTAAGGGTAAAGATGCTGCTATTTGATGTTTAAACTTTTGACTTTGCAAAGTATGACCATCCAGATTAAGCATCAAACCTACAGGATGATGCGTCTGGTCGCAAGTAATGAGTGCCACATTATTGGCCAGCAATTTAGCCATCAATACTTGGGTAATCGTTATTTGTTGATGATCAAGAATCAACACTCCAATATCTTCTATTGGAATGCTGATTGTTTCTTCATCCTTGCGCTCTATGTGCAATTGCTCATGAGCAGTTTTGAGGTATGCTGGGTTGCCAAAGTACAAGGTTCGTTTAATCATGCATGCAATTAATTTAAAATTTCAAATAGGTTTTACATACAACTGAAGTTTAGCACTTTTTACAGAATTAGCATTTACTTCTTCAGGAGTGGCTTTAGCCTCGGCAGAAAGTGTTCATGCGAATGGGCCGAAATCGCCAAGACGTACCATGCAGCCTTGTGCCAATTCTTCCTGCATTACCTGCACCAATAAATCTAGTACGGCTAAAATATCGCCACTGTTTACGGTACTCATGCCGCTGATGCGTTTACTCAATTGCTTTAGTGTTATTCACCGTCGCTTTTAATTACTGCATAATTCTTTTTAGACTCTGTTGGTTTTTGTAGATTAGCCCTTTGAATTACATTGAATTTTACTCCCATAACATTTTTGTTTTAATGTTTAAAAATTGGATTGATTATGAAAAGAGGTTGTGGTTATTGGTGAATTGGTTTGATGTTTCCGAGGCGGTCGATTTGGACTTTGACAATTTTTAATTGGGTATAATAATTTGATATAAAGGGAATTGGTAAATGATTTTTAAAATTAGTTCCTTTATATGATGCTCCTGCTTTAGATACATTGTGTTTTGCAAAATTTATGTTTCCGAATAAATAATCTTTTCCGCTTACATTCTTTATGGATGATGCTAATTGAGTAACCATATACATTCTTCTCATCAAATCCTCTTTTACATCCCAATCAATTTCAGATGCTTCATTTTCATACATAATGACAAAATCGCCAGCTTTTAAATAAGGACAGGATTTCATCAAAGGCAGGAATGTTCCGTCTTTTTGTTCTTTTTCGTCAGGAAATAGCTTTTCACCTTTCCTTCTTCTTTCTACTGATTTAAAGAATGATACTATTTCAAAACCTCGTTTAATTTTTACCTTACCTTTTGTATCTACTTCTTTGCTTTCGTAGAGTGCCATAACATAATTGCCATCAGCCTCAGAATACCTGTTTTCATTTACAATTTTCTTTTCTTCATCTTTTGCAAGAAGTTGAATTAGATTTCTTGAATTCTTATTGGCAACTCTTATTTTCTTAATTGTAGGTAGTGTATTTCCATTTTTACTTGTTGGATTGTTGGGTAAGCCATTAGGATACTTCGCTATACTATAAACAAATAAGGGGTCATTTAGAAGAGTTTCTTCGCTAAAAGCTTTTTCGCCTTTATCACCATATTTATCAAGTCTTAATTCTAGTATCTTTTTAATGTTCTTATCGACTATTTTATCAAGGCTTTTTTTATCCTTGAAATTTTCGCCATTCACGGTTATTCGTTTTACAAAAACAGCATCTTTTGTAAAACCTTGGTGTTGTGGATTTTTAAGTTTCCCGTAAAAATTGTCTCCAACTAAACTTCCTCTAGGTGCAATTGTTCTTTGTTTAATTACAGAAGAATCAGTTTTTGAGTGTTTCTTTTTACGGATGCGGTTCTGTTTTGCAGTAATTAATCTTTGTTCTGCTTTATGATAAACAAGTATTGATTGCAATGCTTCTTTAATTTCAGCATAAGGTATAGGCAAATCAATCCTTTCCCTTGTTAGTTCTCCTTTTTCATCGTAAAGGGAAATACCTTGCTTTTCTCTTAATTGGTTTAATGTACTTAACCTTTGGATAATGCTACGGGAACACATACCAATAATGATGGCATCTAACAAATGATGCCGATGGTCTGATCGGTCTTTTTTTCCTTTAGCACCTCTGAAAGCATCAAATTTTTGTAGTTCTTCCCACCACTCATAAATAGGGTTTTTGGTCTCTCCTTCATATTCAGCCGTCATTTCTGGCGTTAAGGTTCTCCAATCGGTTCTATTTATATCTGTGCTATTGGCTTTACGTTTTCTATATTGTTCAAAATCCCTTTTATAGTTAGCAAATTCTCGGGTGTATTTATCTACATCAATTCCTGTTTCTTCTTGGTATCTAACCTTGTCTAAAAGGTTTCCTAAACGCCAATCATTTTTTCTAAGTTCACCTGTAGCAAAGCCATTGGTAAATTGTACATCCCTGCACACCTCTTGTAATTTTTTTCTTACGTAAACAGCAATGTATGAAGCATTTCTGCCTTGGGCGTTGGTAAATGTTTGCTCTGGCTTAGCAGTTAAAAAGCGTTCGTCAACTTTTTCTTTGCTATACAACTTGTTGGCTTTTACTCTGCTTTGAAATGCTTTGAAAGCTTCTTTGCCCTTGGATTGCATGTATTCATAAGCAGACTTATTTGCCTTTTCTTTATTTACATAACCAAAAGTTAATGTTTTATTTGTGAAGCTGTCATCTAAGCTCCAACTATAAGGGATGATATGCTCTATTTCAATTTCAGGGCTGAATAGTTTTGATAATGGAATAATATTACCAGTGTAAGGGCATATTCTATTGCAGTCAAGCCAAAGGGTATGTTTTTCCCTATCTCTTCTTTCGACTATCTTTTCAAATTCTTTGAACTCAGGGTCATTTTTATCAGCACCCAATTCAAGCCACAGTTCAAACTTGTTAATAATGCTATCATTTTTTTGGATATACCTACTAAAACTTAATTCCCCTTTCTCTTTCTTTTCATTTAAGAACCTTGCATATTCTTCCCTTCTTTTTTCAGTATCTAAGTTCTTTCTTCTGATACCTTCTCTTTCCTTTTTAGGCTTTTTAAATTCTCTGGTGCTTTCTACTCTTATAGTAAAATCTTTTTGATCAATGTCGTGAGACTTCAAAATTGTATTTACCAATCTTATTGTTTCGCCTACCGCTTTTTCAACCACTGGGTTTCTTAATTCATTATTCTTTAGTTGAACAATGAAGGGTTTAAGCTTTGGGGGTGCATTGTCTTCATCTTCTGGCTGTTTGTATTTTGTTTCTACTAAAGCTTCATGTTCATCTTTGCCTTCTTTTAAAAATGGCAATATTTTCTCTAATACTTTGCTAGAATAGTTGGCAAATCCTTCTTCAAGCCCCATCTCAACGAGTTTAGTAGCTACATAGGGGTCAAATTCCCATTTCCATGTTAGCGTGTCGTATAGCCATTCATCATCTTTAGCCATGTAAAGTATATGCCAAAGCTTGTCTAACTTATTATCCTGTTTTAATTGGTTGAATTTTTCTTCGCCACATGCTGTGTAAATAGCATACAAAGTTTTATTGCCTTGAAAAGATTTTTCTTCTTCATTACTATCGTAATTAAATTCAAAATTCTTTTTGTTAGTTATTCCTAATAATTCTAAAATATCAGAATTGTCTTTCTTAGGTCTTAGGCTTAATGAAAGATGTGTTTGCAAATAGTCAAATACCTTTTGCTTCCATTCTGGTGGCAATGGTTGTTCGTAAATATCATTTGTTTTGTCAGTATATCTTACATCAGCTAATTGTTTCCAAATTCTAAAATCTTGAAACAACAATGAACTTGCAGGAGCAGTTCTTTTATTCTTTTCAAATTGGCATTTACCAATAAACTTCTTTTGGCTTTTTAATGGTCGTTGAAAGAAGATAGTTTGATGTTTTATTTTCCAGTAAAAGGTTTCCTTAAATAATTTGAGATTGGCTCTTTTTTCTTCAACAGGTAGTTTACATATTTCATCATACTCTTTCTTGCTACCAGTAAGTTGAGGATAGTATTTTTTTTGTTCGTCCCATATAAGGTCAAATTCAGTAGCATACATTTCCCTTCCAACAAATCTTCCTTCCCTACGAATACCTCTGCTATTTAAAAGGTTGAAATTATTAGCCTCAGCTATTAATGCCCTCTCATCAAATGGCTCATCTATATTATGCCATTTACCATCATTATAAAGAGCCGCAGCTTTTTGATACATTTTGTGAAAGTATTCTCCGATCGTTCTAGCATTATGCTTTACCATTGATTTAGATAGTTCGGATATTTCACCTTTTACTTTTCCATCTTCATCCTTGTTTTTTGTTGCAGAAAGTGTTTTACTATTGCTCTTAAACCCACGGTGTTTATTAATCAATAAAAATATTCTGCCTAACTCTTCTATTGGGATTTGATTGCTTAAGGCTTTTGCTCGTAATTGATATAATTCTGATGCTTGATACTTTTCTTTTACCTCAAATGTCTTAGAGAAAGTTGGTAGCATATTTAAGCTGGCAAGAAATTTCTTCAAATCTTTTCTTCTCAGCTTGTATCTAAAGTTTGTTCTGCTTGCTCTACGGTAAGTTCCTCTTTCCATGTTCTTTGTAGATTCAATACCATTTTTGTCTACATTAGTTCCTATTGGAAATATGATTACGCCTTTATCAAAAATCTTGTTGTCTTTAAATAAAACCCATCCAATTGAATTTGTTCCGATGTCAAGTCCTAAAATAAATTTTGCCATTTTTATACTTTTTAAAATTTAATGTCTACTTTTGCGCCGAAAGCTTATCACAATAAGGATTATTCCTTAGACTGATTTAAGTCTGCCTCTCAGTTCGGCTGGAGGCTTTTTTATGCCTTTACTTTTCTACTTCACTCTGTCACATATCGCTACACACATGGGTTTATCTTAGGGGATATTAGCGTTACCACATACTACAAAGTTCAATTCAAGGGGTAAAATAAGCCTTTAATTGATATGTGCAAATTTTAAAAGTACTTTTTTTGTTGTATCTATTACCAACAAATAAAAACGGCAATAATCTATCAGATTATTGCCGCTAAAATTCTAGTGCTGTTTATGCAAATTTACCATTCAGCCCTTGCAGTTGGGCTTACACTTAAATCTGTAAAATTGCCAGCCAAGTATTTATAGTAGCCTGTAATGGCTATCATGCCAGCATTATCGGTACAGTATTCAAAAGCAGGTATATGGGTTTTCCAACCTTTCTGTTTACCCATCTGTTGCAAGGCTTGGCGCAAGCCACTATTGGCACTTACACCGCCTGCAATAGCTATATTTTTTACACCAGTTTGCAGTACGGCTTTGCTTAGTTTCTTTAATAAAATGGTAACAATACTGTGTTGTATAGATGCACACAAATCATGCAAATTGGCTTCTATAAAACCTGCTTCTTGCTTTTGCAAAAAGTATAGAATAGATGTTTTTAAACCACTAAAACTAAAGTTCAATGCTGGTATTTGTGGCTCGGCAAATTTAAAAGCAATTGGTTCTGTAAAGCTGCCATCGGGCAATTGCTGTGGTATAATATTGGCCAATACATGCGCTTGCATGTGATGCACCGCAATTAATGGTTTGTTAAGGGCTAAAGCCAAGCTTTTAGCAAACTGTGTACCTACTAATAAGCAACCAATTAAACCCGGTGCTTGTGTAAATGCAATAGCATCAATATGGCGAATAGTGAGCGGAGAATGGAGCATTCACCAATTCGAAAAGTTTTTCCCAGCCTTTCCCCCCAGTCCATTCGCTGCGCAAACGACTCAGAACGCTATGATTTGGAATCGTTTTTTTTTAGAGGCACTCCGATGAATTGGGTGAAACTAATCGTCTCTTTGCATTGTTCCTCTAGCTCGTAATCACTCCATCCCTACCCGTATGGAAATAGGTCTATTTTAATCCACACCACGCCCCTATATGAGGGTCGTCTGTATGTCAAAATGCCTTTACGATAATATTTTTTGATTTTCCTTTTCAATTTTTGTCCAATCCAAGCTTACCTATTGGCTTTTTCATAGCAAAACAACCTCAAAAATAATGCCCAAAATCAGCTCTAGATTGATTCTTAAACGTTATTTGTCCACCGTTTGTTTTGCAACGGTCTTCAATAAGGCTTACGAAATAGAAAAGAGTTTCAATCAGGGATTTTATTTTTTACAACAACTGCTTGATTAATTCTTCTTGGCTGACCCCCTCGGCTTCAGCTTTGTAGTTGCGCACTACACGATGCCTTAATACAGAAAGTGCCATAGCCTTTACGTCTTCTATATCGGGAGAATATTTGCCTCTGAGTAAGGCATGGCATTTAGCACTGAGTACTAAATATTGCGATGCTCTTGGCCCGGCACCATAGGCTATATATTGCTTGGTAACAGTTGGCGCATTGGGGTTAGAGGGTCTTGTTTTTTGTGCTAAAGCAACAGCGTATTCCAATACATTATCTGCTACTGGTACTCGCCGTACCAATTCTTGAAAGGCAGCAATGGTGGCAGCATCCATTATTTTGGATACGCTAGCACTTATAGCTCCAGTCGTATTTTTTACAATATTGATTTCTTCTTCGAAGGCAGGATAATCCAAATGAATCATGAACATAAAACGGTCTAACTGAGCTTCGGGCAAAGGATAGGTGCCTTCTTGCTCAATAGGGTTTTGTGTGGCCAATACAAAAAATGGACTGGGCAATTTGTACAATACACCACCGGCAGTTACATTCTTTTCCTGCATGGCTTCCAACAATGCTGCTTGTGTTTTTGGGGGAGTACGGTTAATCTCATCTGCCAAAATAATATTGGCAAATAATGGGCCTTTTATAAATTTGAAATTGCGTTGTTCGTCTAATATTTCTGCGCCAACAATATCACTGGGCATCAAGTCGGGGGTAAACTGAATGCGCTTAAACGATAAATCCATCACATCTGCTACCGTCTTTATCAATAGAGTCTTTGCCAAACCTGGCACACCTACTAGCAAGCTATGACCATTGCAGAGCATGGAAATGATTAATTGATCTACTACATCATGTTGTCCGACAATTACAGAGCCAATGGCTTTTTTCAATGCTTCAAATTGTACCTTTAGTGCCTGAGCAGCTTCGACATCCGATGAAAATAACGACATAGTGTGGTGCAAGTTTATTTTAGGATGCGTAAGGTCTGATTTTTTGAGAACACAAACAAAAACTTTTAGTAAAATAATGAAAGAACTGAGTATTCAAGATGCCCAGAAACAAGTAGATGAGTGGATTAAAAGCATAGGGCAGCGTTATTTTTCGGAATTGACCAACCTTGGAATATTGATGGAGGAGGTAGGGGAATTGTCGCGCATTATGGTGCGCCAATATGGCGAACAATCGTTTAAAGAGTCCGACAAAGGGTATCACTTGGCTGATGAAATGGCTGATGTGCTTTGGGTATTGATTTGCTTGGCGAACCAAACAGGTGTAGATTTGACCGATGCCTTTGCAAAAAATAGGGCAAAGAAAACACTGCGTGACGCAGAAAGGCATCGCAATAATGAAAAACTACAATAAAGCGTCTAGAATCAAACATTATTGACTATGAAATATGCAATTGTTACTGGTGCTACACAAGGTATTGGTGCTGCCATCGCCAAAAAATTGGCGGCTCAAAACTTTAAGCTCGCGATTTGCGCTCGAAATGCTCAGGATTTAGCATCAATACAAACAGAGTTGATGAACTTAGGCAGCCCGCAGGTATATACTCAAGTTTGTGATTTGACTCATAAATCGGAAGCCATTTCTTTTGCACAGTTTGCGCTGGAAGAATTGGGTACGGTAGATATACTGGTGAACAATGCAGGCGTATTTATACCTGGCGATATTTGCGATGAGCCTGAAGGGCAATTGGAACAAATGATGCAATTGAATGTTTTTTCGGCCTACGCCATTACTCGTGCAGTAGTACCCCAGATGAAAATTCGAAAAAGCGGCCACGTGTTCAATATGTGTTCTGTAGCTAGCTTAAAAGCCTATCCGCAGGGCGGCTCCTACAGTATTAGCAAATACGCACTATTAGGTTTTTCGGACAATCTTAGAGAAGAACTCAAGACGAGCAATATAAAAGTGACTGCATTATGCCCTGGTGCTACTTTTAGTCGCTCATGGCAGGGTAGTGGAGTACCAGAAGAGCGAATCATGCAGGCCGATGATGTTGCCGAAGTGCTTTGGTCGTCTTATATATTATCGCAGCAAGCCAATGTAGAAATGATTGTGATGCGACCGCAATTCGGTGATTTGTAGGTGAATTTCTTCGAAATAGCACATCCTATATCTTTAAGTATATACCTTTGGACAAAATTAAAATTTAAAACTCAATGAAAAAGTCGTTACTGGTTATCCTCGTTTTATTGGCAATCATTATGATTGGCGGTTGTATGTCTTGCAATATTCAACGTAGCCTTGTGGGCTTAGATGAAGACGTGAAAGCTAAATGGGCTCAAGTTCAAAATCAATATCAACGTCGCTCAGATTTAATTGGCAATTTGGTAGAAACTGTAAAAGGTGCTGCAAATTTCGAAAAAAGCACTTTGACAGATGTGATTAATGCTCGTGCAAAAGCTACTTCTATTCAATTGAGCGCAGACGATCTTTCTCCCGAAAAATTGAAAGAATATCAAGCTGCTCAAGGTCAATTGGGGCAAGCATTGGGTCGCTTGATGATGGTGAATGAAGCGTATCCTGAATTGAAGTCGAATATCAACTTTTTGAAATTACAAGATGAGCTTGCAGGCACAGAAAATCGTATCTCTGTTGAAAGAAAAAATTATAACGAATCGGTTCAAGCCTATAATGTAAAAACACGCCAATTCCCCAACAACCTATTTGCTGGTATGATGGGCTTTAAACTACATGGCACCTTTGAGGCAGATGCTGCTGCTCAAAAAGCTCCTTCGGTAAAATTTTAATTTAATTAGTGACAAGCGCAAATGATATTGCACGGCTGCAATATTTTTTGCGCTTATTTTTTTGCCACAATCAATAGTATGTTTTCTTTTTTCAAGAATAATAAAGCCCTACTGTCCAAAGAGATACAAGATGCTGTGGTGGCTTGTATCGCTTCTACAGAGCGACGGAGTAGCGGAGAAATAAGGGTGTATGTGGAGTCGCATTGCGCTATGGTCAATCCCATAGACCGCTGTGCCGAAATATTTGAACAATTGAAGATGCACGAAACTAAAGAGCGCAATGGCGTGTTGTTGTACTTGGCATTGAAAGATCGTCAGTTTGCTATCGTGGGCGATAAAGGAATTAATGAAAAGGTTGGTGGCAATGCTTATTGGAATCATATTGCCGAAACATTGACCTCTCATTTCAAAAAAGGCGACATTAAAGAAGGTGTTTGTTATTGTATTGTAGAAATTGGACAAAGCCTCAAAAAGCATTATCCCGAAGATGGAACTGGAAATATCAATGAGTTACCGGACGAAATTGTATTTGGAAAATGAGGCAGAACATTAAAAAATATTTTCAGTACTTGCTACTCCTTGTCCTAACATGGACTAGCACATTTACTACAGCTTGGGCTGGCGAAAAGGATTTTCCTCCCGTACCCAATCCGCCAAGGCTTGTCAGTGATTTGGCAGGCTTTATGAGAGCCGATGAAGCAGCCGCTCTGGAGGCCAAATTGGAGGCTTATTCCGATTCTACCTCAAATGAGATTGCGATTGTTACCGTTCAAAGTATTGGTCAGTACGATATTGCAGACTATACAGTGCAATTGTTCAATAAATGGCATATTGGTGGCAAAAAAAATAACAATGGCATTCTGATCCTAGCGGCTAAAGAGGAACGTAAAATTTGGATGACTACCGGTTATGGGTTAGAGGGGGCATTGCCCGATGGCTTGGTGGGTCAAATTATACGCGAAGAAATAGAGCCTAATTTCAAACAAGAGCATTTTTATGAAGGCTTTGAGCAGGGCACCAATGCTCTTATTGATGCTGCTCGCGGAGAATATACTGCCGAACCCAAAGCAGTAAAAGGCAAAGGAGGTTCTATTATTCCTATTATTATCATTATCATCATTTTTGTCGTCATCTTCAGCCGTGGCGGAAGAGGCGGTGGCGGCGGTTTGCTCAATAATGTTGGGTGGATAGCAGCTAGTATGCTCAACGGTCGTAGTTCAGGCTCAGGTTGGGGCGGCGGATCTTCTGACGGAGGTGGATTTGGTGGATTTGGCGGCGGATCTTCGGGCGGCGGCGGTGCTGGTGGTAGCTGGTAGTGATTCTTTTAATGTCTAATAAAATCCAAATAGTTTTTTCTTCAACGCAAAGCGATGCGCTACTGAGATTCTGAAATTTCCGGCACTTAATTCTTGGCGTGCATTGGTGATGTAGGTGCTGCTTGTTGATAGGTTAGTAACATAATGAATGCCTGCAAAAAAACGATTCGAGTTGTAACCCAAGCCGATACGAAATGTTGCGGTAAAGTCATTGCCCCAGTGACTTAGGGTGGGGCTTCTTCTCGATTTTAATTGGGTATAGTTGATGCCCAAGCCCCCACTTAGTGTACCCGTGAGGAAAAAATGATGCGGCAAAATATAGGTATATCCATATCCGATGTTTGCGGTTAAGCTTTTAATATTGCTGCGATTGAATTTGCTGTTGTTGAAATAATCTTTTTGATTCAATAGCATGGGTATGATGGAAGAATCGGCCATTACTATAAAGTCGCCAATGGCAGCACCTAAAATTAAAGAACCTGCACTCTTTAGTTGAACTTCGTTTTGAAGAAAAGCGGCTTTTAATGAAAATTGATCACCATCCCATAGATATTGTGCTGATAAGCCGATGTTGAAAGTAGCTATATCGGGGCGCAAATAATATCCGATGCTAGAGTTGTTATCAAGGACGCCAGAATTGCTCAGATAGAAGCCTTTATAGCGTTGGAGATAAATATCGAAAATTAATTTCTTGCCATATACATGGGTTTGTATGTCTAGGAAATTTGTTTTGCCAAATTCTTTGCTATCGTTAATAAGCGGCAGGTTGAAGCCGATGTTGACCCCAATCAATTTATAATTGAATCCCATCCCAATATTAAATGGGCTGTTGGGCTGGTATCGTACTTGGTCTGCATACTCTTTATCATGTAGCCCGTGAGTTACATATTTTCTGGAGCCAAAGCTGCGTAGGGTAAGGTCGTTTTTATAATCACTGATGTATAGGTTTCTATCTGGCTTTGCTATTTTTTTCTTGCTTACAGGCTGTGCCGATAAAGGGAAGGTGCAAATCGTAAAAGCGACAACACAAGACACTTCTTTAAGAAACAGGAGCAGTTGATTCACTTCGTGCAATTCTTTAAAATAAATCGAGTACAAATATCATTGATTTTTCTTTGAAATCTAATTGGTTTTTTTCTGAGGAATTATAATTAAGTTTGGATCAACAATACGTTGTTTGTTTTTTAAAATTTGTTACATGAGATATTTGCCCCGGCTATTTATTACTTCGATTTTGGTTTTAGCAACCTTGCTAGGCGTATCGCCTATTGTGGCTCAAGAGCAGCCAAAGCCAATTTATATCGGGCAATTTGCGCCTGATTTTAAGATAAAGGATATCAACGGAGTAGAGCAAAGTATCGAACGCTACAAAGGGAAGAAAATTTTGTTGTCTTTTTATCGTTATGCGAGCTGTCCTATTTGTAATTTTCGTTTTCATGAACTTGAGGCCGAACGTGCTTTTTTTGAACAAAAGGGGGTGGTGTTTTTGGCTGTTTATGAATCTTCAGCAGATAACGTGAAGGATTTAAACGATACTAACCAATATTACCAAATCTTGATACCCAATCCCAATGGTGCTTTATATGAATTGTACGCAGTAGAAATCAGTAAAGGAAAGGTTTTGAAAGGGATGACGAACGGAGCAATTAGAAAAGCGAATGAGGGCAAAAAGTTGTTTGCCAAAAAAATCAAGAAGGATGGCAATTCTAATCGTATAGCTGCAGATTTTTTAATTGACGAGAATGGTAATGTGATTTATCCTTATTACGGTCGTTATTTAGGAGACAGGATGCCAATTGAATTTATTAAAAGTCATCTCTGATATTTTTCTCATTTTGTACTCAATTGCAATTATTGGCTTCCTAACACCTTTATTGTTTTGAGATATTAATACTTTGCTTTAGTTGTATCCATCCCAACATCTGACCAGAAAAACAAACCTGAACGATTACTCAAATAAAGAAATCTTAGCTATTCAAACCAAAAAAAAATACTAGACCTAAAAAAAACTAAGCTACTTTTTGCCAATTAAACTATTTTTACAACCCGTAGCACCTCAAGATTGAACTCAGTTTCTATGCTTTATCTTTTGTATCCAAACCAAAACTATCGTATATGGATTATCTTTTCTCAAGTAAAAGAGTTTTCATAAGGCTCTTTCTTTTTTCTCTTTTTTTTTCAAATGTTCGCGCATTTGCACAAGCTATTAATACTATTGCTGGCATAGGGTCTTCGAGTTTTAGTGGAGATGGTGGCTTGGCGACCTCGGCCGAACTAGCTCAACCTGTTGCGGTAGCGCGAGATGGATCGGGTAATGTTTACATTTCAGACCAAGGTAATCATCGGATTCGTAAAATCACATTTTCGACGGGTGTCATTTCTACAATAGCAGGTAGTTCTACTTTCGGCTATAGTGGCGATGGTGGTGCTGCTGTCTCTGCCAAGTTGTATTACCCAGCAGGTATTGCTGTAGATGGTTTGGGCAATGTCTATTTTGCAGACCAAGGCAATCATCGTATCCGAAAAATTACAACTTCTACTGGTGTTATTACAACCATAGCGGGAACCGGTACTATTGGTTTTAGCGGTGATGGCGGAGCCGCAACCTCAGCAATGATTAATAACCCTGCAGGCGTTGCCGTAGATAATTCAGGAAATGTTTATTTTTCAGATCAGTATAACCAACGTATCCGAAAAATTACTGCCTCTACTGGAAACATTAGTACTATAGCAGGAACGGGAGCTTATAGTTATTCAGGCGACGGCGGAGCTGCAACATCTGCAACTTTTCAGAATCCGGCAGGTATTCGTGTTGATGCTTCAGGTAATATTTTTATTGCAGATTTATTTAATCATGTGATTAGAAAAATTACAGCCTCCACGGGTGCTATTTCTACGGTTGCAGGAACTGGCACTGCGGGTTTTAGTGGTGATGGAGGATCTGCTACCTCTGCCAATCTCAATTATCCGATAGATGTCTCTTTTGACGATTCTGCCAACCTTTATATTTCTGTTCAGAATAGTCATAGAATTAGAAAAGTGAGTGCTTCAACAGGGTATATAAATTCTGTTGTAGGAACTGGCACCGCAGGCTATTCGGGAGATGGAGGTCTAGCTACTGCTGCTCAAATTAGCTATCCAACCGGCATCGCAACTGATGGGGGAGGTAATATTTATATTGCGGATCATGAAAATCATCGTATAAGATTTATTTGTAACTATACAGTAATGCCCACTGTAGTTTCGCCTGTCAACTATTGTGTAGGTGCTACAGCTACGGCTCTTACCGCCAGTAGCACCTCTTTAAAGTGGTACACAACAGCAACTGGAGGTATAGGTTCTACTACAGCACCTACTCCCAGTACGGCAAGTGTGGGTACGACCACTTATTATGTAGTTTCTGTATCTCCTTATGGTTGCGAAGGACTAAGAGATTCAATTAAAGTAACCGTAAATGCATTGCCTAGTACGCCTACTGTAACCTCTCCAGTGACCTATTGCGTAGCTGCTGCAGCTACGGCTCTTACTGCAACTGGTACATCATTAAAGTGGTACACATCTGCTACAGGCGGAACATCTGCTACAACAGCACCGACACCCAGTACAGCTTCTGCGGGGACTACTAATTATTATGTTTCACAAACATCAAGCACAACGGGTTGCGAAAGTGCTAGAACAACAATTACTGTCATTGTAAATAGTTTGCCTACAGCCCCAACAGTTACTACTCCTGTAAACTATTGTGAAGAATCCACAGCATCTGCACTTACCGCCTCGGGCATAACGCTGCTTTGGTACACCAGTGCAACTGGAGGCAGCACAGGTTCTTCTACTGCTCCTACGCCGAGCACAACCGTTACTGGTACTACTGTTTATTATGTTACTCAAACGACAAGTTGCGGAGAGAGTAGCAGGAGTACAATTACTGTAAATGTAAATGCGAAGCCTGCTAAACCTAGTGTTATCACACCAGTTGATTATTGTCAATTTGCTACAGCCACGGCACTAACAGCCACCGGAACGGGACTTGTTTGGTACACCACAGCTACTGGAGGAACAGGTAGTGGTACTGCGCCAACGCCTAGCACGGCTGCTTCGGGTGCTTTTACCTATTATGTAAGTCAAGCATCTTCTACAACAGGTTGTGAAAGCAATCGAGAAACGCTTACTGTAAATGTAACTACTGCCCCTGTTGCACCAACTGTAACAACTCTCGTTGTTTATTGTATTGGCGCTACAGCGTCTGCATTAACAGCTACAGGTACTTCCTTAAAATGGTACACTGCGGCAACTGGAGGTACAGGGTCTTCAACTGCTCCTACTCCCAGTACAGTTTTAGCGGGTACTGATACCTATTATGTAAGTCAAACCTCAGCTTCAACAGGTTGTGAAAGCGCAAGATCTGCGATTGCAGTTGTGATTAATCCGCTTCCTACAACCCCAACGGTTGCTACTCCTGTTTCCTATTGTAAGGGAGCGACTGCGGTAGCACTTGTGGCTACGGGTTCAGGACTTCTTTGGTACACCTCAGCTACAGGCGGCACAGGCTCAAGTACATCGCCTACTCCGAGTACCTCTACCGTTGGTGCCACTATTTATTATGTGAGTAGTACGAATAGTTGTGGGGAAAGTAGTAGAGCTGCTGTAAGTGTAATGATTAGCAATGTTCCCGATACGCCTGCTGTTACCAGTCCTGTAATTTATTGTCAAGGAGATACGGCTGCCGTTGCACTTTCGGCAACAGGCACTTCCTTGAAATGGTACACTAGTCCTACGGGAGGTATAGGAAGCAGCACTGCTCCAGTACCTAGCACTGCCACAGCGGGAACAAGAACATATTATGTAAGCCAATCGAATGCAGCAGGATGTGAAAGTGTTCGTTCGGCAATAGTCGTTATTATCAGAGCGGCTCCTGCACCTCCTATTGTCATTTCTCCTGTTCATTATTGTCAATTTGCTACAGCCACGGCACTAACAGCAACCGGAACGGGGCTTGTTTGGTACACTTCACCTACGGGTGGGGTAGGCAGTACTACTGCGCCAATACCGAATACAGATACCGTAGGGTCAAAAACTTATTATGTCAGCCAATCTGATACTTCAAGTTGTCCAAGTTTGAGGGCAGCAATTACAGTTATTATCCATGATATTCCCTCTGCTCCTATTGTAAGCACTCCGCTTCAATATTGTCAAGGGGAAGTGACAAATCCTCTAACTGCAACACCTTCGCCAGGAGACACTTTGAAATGGTACACAGTACCTTCTGGAGGAGCTTTCAGCACTACGGCTCCTACTCCTAGTTCTGCTTCAGTTGATACAACCAACTATTATGTAAGTGCCACTTCGAGATATGGTTGTGGCGAAGGTGCCAGATCTAGTATTAGTATTGTTGTTAACGCTCAACCCAACACTCCGACAGTTGTTTCTCCTGTCTCTTATTGTGTTGGTGCAAGCTCTGTAGCGGTTTCAGCTACAGGTACTTCATTAAAATGGTACTCTTCACCTACGGGAGGATCAGGGACTTCTTCTGCCCCAACTCCTAGTACAGGAACTGCAACAACTATTAAATATTATGTCAGTCAAACAAGTATTGCTGGATGCGAAAGTAATCAAGACTCAATCATTGTAACAATTAATCCTGTTCCTGCTGTCCCGACTGTTACAACTCCTATAGTTTATTGTTTAGGCGCTATGGCAAGCCCTCCTACAGCTTCGGGTACTTCTTTGCTTTGGTACACAAGTGATACCGGAGGCACAGGTAGTACCACCGCATCTACACCCTCAACTGCGAGTTTAGATACTATAATCTATTATGTTAGTCAGTCCAATTCTTTCGGGTGCGAAAGTGCCAGAGCAGCAATCGCCGTAAATATCAACTCAAGTCCTCCTGCTCCTACGGTTACTACACCCATTAATTATTGCCAAGATGCAACGGCATCTTCCTTGACTGCAATAGGAACCAGTCTTCTTTGGTACACAAGTGTTACAGGAGGAACGGGTAGCAGTATTGCTATTATCCCAAGTACTTCTAGTGCAGGGACTACTACTTATTATGTAAGCCAAAATACTGGATGTGGTGAAAGTGCCAGAACGGCCATCGTTGTGAATATTAATGCAAATCCTTCGGCCCCCACAGTACCTGCTGCAACCATAAGTTATTGTCAGAATGCTGTTGCATCTCCACTTACTGCAACGGGAACGTCCTTAAAATGGTACACCACTGCTACGGGAGGAATCGGTAGCACTACAGCACCTACTCCTCTAACCACTCCCGCAGGCACAACAACTTACTATGTAAGCCAAACCAATAGTGTGGGATGTGAAAGTCCAAGAACCTCCATTGCTGTTACAATTAATGCAACTCCAATTGACCCAATAGTGACGACTCCCGCAGAGTATTGTTCGGGTTCTACGCCTGTAGCACTCACTGCAAGTGGAACTTCCTTAAAATGGTACACAACGGCTACTGGAGGTACAGGCAGTTCTACTGCACCTATTCCAAGCACATCAAGTACCGGGGCTACTACCTATTACGTTAGCCAAACATCAGTAGCGGGCTGTGAAAGTGAGCGAGCATTAATTAATGTAATTGTATATGCAACTCCTTCTGCACCTACTGTAGGCTTTTTGGTTGCCTTTTGTTTGGGAGGTGCTGCTACGCCACTCACCGCCATAGGTCCAGGGCTTAAATGGTACACAGCTGCGACCGGGGGAACAGGAACTACAACCGCACCTACTCCTAGCACTGCCTCTGTAGGTTTTACAACCTATTATGTGAGCCAAAGTTCGACCTTGGGTTGCGAAGGAGGACGAGCAAGCATCTTAGTTACAATTAATCCCTTGCCTGCTGCACCATCTGTCATCACACCAGTTACTTATTGTGAAGCCGCTACGGCATCTGCATTGACAGCCACTGGTACTTCTCTTAAATGGTACACTACAGCAACGGGCGGAACGGGTTCTGCTACTGCGCCAATTCCTAGCACAGCAACCCCAGGTTCGACCACTTACTATGTGAGCCAAACATCTTCTTTGGGTTGCGAAGGGTTTCGTTCGGGTATCGTTGCTACGATTAATCCATTGCCCTTAGAACCTTTGGCTACTTCGCCTATTACTTATTGTGAAGGAGCAACTGCCTCCATTCTTACGGCTACCGGAACTACACTTAAATGGTACGCTAGCGCCAGCGGAGGAACAGCTTCTACAACTGCTCCCACTCCTAGTACTGCCACTTCAGGCACAACAACATATTATGTGAGTCAAACTTCATCATTGGGTTGCGAAGGATCGCGTGCCAGTATTATTGTCAATGTTAATCCATTGCCTACAGCACCAACAGTTATCACACCTATTGTGTATTGCGAAGGAGCTATTGCGTCAGCATTAACGGCTACTGGTTCCTCGCTCAAATGGTACACTGTGGCTACAGGAGGAACAGCTTCTACAACTGCTCCCACTCCAAGTACCACAACTGCGGGGGCTACTACCTACTATATAAGCCAAACGACGGCTGCTTCTTGTGAAAGTCCTCGCGCAAGTATCGTGGTTACCATCAATCCATTACCTACATCGCCAACAGTTACTTCGCCTATAGCATATTGTCAGGATGCTACCGCATCTCCATTGACTGCAACGGGTACTTCTTTGAAATGGTACACTACAGCAACTGGAGGGGCAGGCTCTACTACAGCACCTACTCCAAGTACTACTATTGCGGGAACTACTACCTACTATGTAAGCCAAACCAATGCCGCTTCTTGTGAGGGACCTCGCGCCAGTATTGTGGTTACAGTTAATCCACTTCCTACAGCACCCACAGTTATCAGTCCGCTTACTTATTGCCAAGCAGAGACCGCTTCTCCTTTGAGTGCTACAGGAACTTCTTTAAAATGGTACATTGCAGCGACAGGAGGAACATCTTCTTCAACAGTACCCACCCCAAGTACAACTACCCTAGGAACTACCACCTATTATGTAAGTCAGACTTCAACGGCGGGATGTGAGGGTGTGCGTTCTAGCATTGTGGTTACAGTCAATCCATTGCCAACCGCTCCTACAGTTAGCAGCTCCCCAATAACTTATTGTGAGGGAGAAACGGCAACAGCACTTTCTGCAGTGGGTACTTCATTAAAATGGTATCCAACAGCTACGGGTAGTACGGGCATATATACTACTACGCCACCTACTCCAAGCACCACTACTGCGGGTACTACAGTTTACTATGTGAGCCAAACTACCGCAGCAGGTTGTGAAGGTTCAAGAATAGGAATTACGGTTATTGTCAATCCATTGCCTGCGGCACCTACAGTCGTTTCGCCTATTGCTTATTGTCAGTTTGTAACTCCTTCAGCGTTGACCGCTGTTGGTACATCGCTCAAGTGGTACACAAGTGCTACAGGAGGGACCGCAAGTACTACTGCGCCCACACCCAGCACTTCTATTGCAGGCACTACAACGTACTATGTAAGTCAAACTTCTGCTGTGGGTTGCGAAAGTCCAAGGGCGGCATTGACTGTTGTTGTAAACTTAGTTTTTACCAAACCTGCCGTTGTTTCTCCCGTAGGATACTGTATTGGAGCACTAATCTCTCCTTTGAGTGCTACCGGAATTGCATTGAAATGGTACACCACTGCCACCGGAGGGGTAGGAAGTACTACTGCTCCAACTCCAAGCACTGCATCGGTGGGTTCTACAACTTACTATGTATCTCAAACATCGCTGATAGATTGTGAAAGCCCCCGATCTAGTATCGTAGTTAATATTTCTGATAAGCCTGATGTGGATATCAATTCTGTTGGATCATTAAAAATGGTTTTCTGTAAATACGACTCTCTACTTTTAAGCGCAAAAAGTTCTGTTATAATCAGTGACTATCAATGGTACAGAAACAGCATTTTAATACCCGGTGCTACGGCAGATACTTATAATGTATCTACTAATGGATACTATAAAGCAGTAGTGAAAAACACATTCGGATGCGAAAATGAAGCCACAGTTTATGTGTATGGCGATACGCTGCCCGATCCTAGATTGTCGCCAACAGAATTGTTGTTTTGCCCTAATGTGAATATCATCTTGTTCTGTAGCCCTGTTGGAGCAAGCTATCAATACGAGTGGTATAAAGACAGTATAGTATTGGCTGGAGATACCCTCAATCAATTAGTCATCAACAAGGCAGGCAGTTATTATGTTCGAGTAACAGACTCATTTGGATGCGTTATCTTTACCAATGCTTCTACTGCGAAGACTTACCCTGCTTTAATTCGACCTAAAATTATTCGTTTAGACCCTATCCTTAGACTAAGTAGTCCTTTTATCACCTATCAATGGTACAGAAATGGGAAGCCTATAGCAGGAGCTATTGCCATATCTTACTCGATGCCATTTAAGGGCAAATATTGGTGTGTGGTGACAGACGAAAATGATTGTAGCGATGTTTCTGATACTGTTGATACAGAACAATCGACTGGAATTAAACTGAATGTAGGCACGAGCAGAAAAATCAAAATCTATCCTAATCCGACACAGTCCAAAGTATTCTTAGAAGCAGACTTCAATTTGGATCTTCGAGTTACAGATATTACGGGAAGGCTCATAGTGGAGCAAAAAGATGCCCAAGTTATTGACATGAGTGTCTATGCCGATGGAGTATATATTTTCACCATTCTGAGTAAAGAGGGCGAGGTTTTGGGTGTCGAAAAAATAAACAAAATAGGCAGCAGTCAATAAACTCATTTCTCAGTTATGAAAAACGTCCGAAAATATTTTTCGTACGTTTTTTTATGCAATACTTTTAAAAAATTAGGAATAGGATAATGAACTTTTGACTATGATATTTGTTGCGATCGAAATAAAAGTAACCGAAAATAAGGGCAGAGGGATGTTTGCTTTAGAATATATCCCTGCGTATCAAATTATCGAAACAGCACCTGTAATCGTAATGGATGCAGAAGAAAGAAAATTGTTGGATAAAACCTTACTGCATGATTATATCTTTGAATGGACACCCAATGAAAAGCCCCAGTGTATCATGGCATTGGGTTATGTGCCGATTTATAATCATTCTTATGCCAGCAATGCCGAATACACCATGGATTATGATGCACAAACCATTTCGATTCAATCCGTAAGACCAATAGCCGTAGGCGAAGAAATATTGATTAACTATAATGGCGATTGGAACAACGAAACACCATTGTGGTTTGAAGTAAAAGACTAAAAAAGTACTTTTGTGCCATGCAAGAAATGACAACTCAGCTCATTATGGCGATAGCACTTACTACAGAGAAAGGTCTGGAGCAAAACCGCCAATATTTATTTTCTTTACAAGTTTCGGATAAAGGCTTAATTCGTATTGTCACTACGGACGATGTTGAAGCATTTTATGCCAGTGTACACGATTTTTTAATTTCTTGGGCAAAAATTACCAGTTTAGGTTGGGCAAACGATAAAGAAACCTTTCAAAAAATGTTGGCAGAATTGGGTGGAGATGCTTGATAGTATGATTCTTAAAAATTGCTGGATGCCATCTTTGGCGGTTTTTTAAGATACGCCTACCTTTGCGCTTCAATTTTTCAGTTATCTACAATATGAATCGCAAAATTCAAGCAGCATTAATTTCAGTTTTTTACAAAGAAGGTCTTGAACCAATTGTTCGCCAATTGCATCAAGATGGTGTGGTTATTTATTCTACAGGGGGTACTCAGATTTTTATTGAAGAGTTGGGTTTGCCCTGCAAAAGCGTAGAAAGCGTTACCGATTACCCTTCTATTTTGGGCGGACGTGTAAAAACATTACATCCCAAAGTATTTGGTGGTATTTTGGCACGTCGCAATTTTGATGAGGATAAAAAACATGTAGCAGCGTTTGAGATCCCATTGTTCGATTTGGTGATTGTGGATTTGTACCCATTTGAAGAAACTGTAGCCAGCACCAATGAAGAAACAAGAATTATTGAAAAGATAGATATTGGAGGTGTTTCATTGATACGTGCAGCCGCCAAAAATCATCAAGATGTATGTATTGTTGCGTCGCGAAAGCAATATCCTGCCTTTGTGCAATTGCTGACCAAAAATGCAAGCGCTACCTCTTTGGAAGAGCGTAGAGCTCTTGCTGCCGAAGCTTTTGCTGAATGCGCCCATTACGATGTTGCTATTTCGAATTACTTTAATCAATCCAAACAAATACTTCGCTATGGTGAAAATCCGCACCAAAGTGCCAGTTTCAATGGTAATCTTGATGATCTTTTTGAAAAATTAAACGGCAAAGAACTTTCGTACAATAATATTGTAGATATAGACGCTGCTTGCCATTTGTTAGCAGAGTTTAACGAAACTATTTTTGCAATCATCAAGCATACCAATGTATGCGGCGTAGCAGCACGAGATACCGTAGATGCTTCTTGGGAAGCGGCACTTGCGGGCGACCCCGAAAGTGCCTTCGGTGGTGTATTGGTAACAAATGCTACAATCAACCTTGCCACTGCACAAAAAATCAATGAAATTTTCTTTGAAGTGTTGATTGCTCCCGCTTTCGATAATGAGGCTTTAGAATTATTGAAGAGTAAGAAAAATAGAATTTTATTGTTGCAGAAAAAGAATATTGAATCCACGGTACAAGTAAAAAATGTATTAAATGGCACTTTGCAACAAGATGCCGATAATATCAATTTTGCCGAATGGCATGATGTGGGCGCAAGAGAAGCTACTGCACTAGAGCAAGCAGATTTAAGATTTGCAAACGTTGTTTGTAAACACCTTAAATCTAATGCGATAGTCATTGCAAAAAATATGCAGTTGATAGGTAAAGGTTGCGGACAAACCAGTCGAATTGATGCCCTACGTCAAGCACTAGAAAAAGCACGCCAGTTCGAGTTTTCTTTAGAAGGCGCTGTATTGGCATCCGATGCTTTTTTCCCTTTCGATGATTGTGTGAAAATGGCAAAAGAAGTGGGTATAACGGCTGTTGTGCAGCCTGGAGGCTCTATGCGCGACAATGATTCTATCGAATTTTGTAAAGCAAATGGAATGGCAATGGTGATGACTAAAGCAAGACATTTCAAACACTAAAAATGTGCGCTACTCATTAAACTTCAAAAATTTTTTCTATGGCAGAGGCTTTAAGTAAAGTCTCTTGCCATTCTTCTTCAGCTACACTATCGTGAGTGATTGCTCCGCCTGTTTGATAGCTGAGGAAATGTGATGCTTGATTGTAAAATAGGCTACGAATGACCACATTGAAATCAAAATTTCCTTCAGGGCTAATATACCCCACGCAGCCTGAAAATAACCCGCGTCGGGCGGCTTCGTAACGTTCTATTAATTGCATCACCATTATTTTTGGTGTTCCCGTCATACTCCCCATAGGGAATGTCAGCCTTAAAGCATCAAAAAGACTGTATTGGGGGGCTATTTGCCCACTAATGGTTGATATCATTTGATGTACTTGAGGGAAACTATAAATGCCGAAAAGCTCTTCTACCTTTACTGAGCCTGTTTCGCAAAAGCGGGCTAAATCGTTTCGCATCAAATCTACAATCATCACATTTTCTGCTCGTTCTTTCATACTGTTCAAAAGCGACTTTTTTTGAACCTCATCTGCCACAATATCACTCATTCTTGCTGCTGTCCCTTTTATGGGTTGTGCTACAATGCGATTACCTTCCTTGCGCAAAAAACGCTCAGGAGAAGCACAGAGCATAAATTGATTTTCTAGCTTGTAATAGGCTGCAAAAGGAGCTTTGGATGATTGATTAAGCTTCTGATAAATGCCCAAAGGGTTAATGTCTGCATCAACGCAATAAGCCTCGTTGCAAAAATTAATTTCATAACAGTCGCCTTCAATGATATGTTTTTGTAACTGCGCAATAATGTGGAGATAATCTACTTTTTGAATTCTCTTCGTGAAGGCGATGGATTCTTGGTGTCCTGAGCTTGGCACAAAAGTATCTTGCGTGTTCAGTTCATTCCAAATGTCGTCAGGGGTCTTTGTGGCAGATTCAATATAGAGCTTGCTTTCGTTTCGAGGGATATAACAAACGATTTCAGGACAAAAAAAATGAGTTTCTGGAAATGAAAAATGATTATTGTGTTTAGAAGATAAGTTTTCTAAACAGTTTTTAAAATCGTAGTTGATATTGCCAAAAAGCCAATCTTTTTTTTCTGAGTGATACGGTCTTGTTTTGGAGAACTGGGGGTCATCATTTGCTATTTGTATTATTGCGCCTGCGCCGCAAAGGCATTCATACGTACCTTCGGTATGAGTGTACTCGTTGCTGTTCAAAAAAAGAAGAATGTTGCAACGGTTTGCCCATAGCAACATTCTATTCTTCATGTTTTCCAAATCATGAGCTGGAAAATTAAAACTCTTTTTGATTCGGTTCAAAATTCAATTCTTTAGAAATCGTCGTCATCATCATCATCTCCGAAATTATCTTCGGAAAAGAAGCCTAAGTCTTTGAAGTCGTCATCAAAATCATCTTCACCCTTGCTTGGTTTTTTAGCAGAGCCGCCTGATTTCGTTTTCGATTTAGGGAGATCAAACTCTTCAAATTCGTTGTCTAAATCAAACTCATCTTCTTCCTCAAAATCATCGTCATCATCAATGTCATCATCATCATCGTCCACCTGCTTCTTTGATTTAGGAGCTGCTTTTTTTGCAGCGAGTTTTTTAGGTGTTGTTTCCAAATCTAAATCCTCTTCATCAATGTCGTCGTCATCGTTTTTAAACTTCTTTTTAGATACAGTTTTTTTTGCCGTAGCTTTTTCTTTTGCGTCAGCAGTTTTTTTAGTTGCTGTTTTTTTAATGGGGTTCGATTTCATAGCTCTTACTCTTGATGCCGTAAAATTTTAATTGTTTCTCGAATTTGCCAAATTTTTTTTTGATTTTTTTATTTATTAGACCGAACGATTAGTTGGTTGCGACCTGTACCGTTAGAAATGTAGGCAATTTTAGTGCCAAGGTATTGCTCTATAAAGTTACAGTATTCTTTAAACGATTGGGGTAATTCATCGAAAGTATTGCAGGAGCTTATTTCTTTTTCCCAACCTTCAAACTTTTGATAAACAGGGTTCAGTTCTGCAGTGCAAATGTCGAAAGGGAATTCGTTAGTTTCTGTTCCGTTGATGTTATAAGCTATTCCTGCGCACAACTCTTTAAAACCATCCAATACATCTGCTTTAGTAAGTATTATCTGTGTAACACCACTCAGCATAATTGTGTAGCGAAGTGCCACCAAATCTATCCAGCCACAGCGACGAGAGCGACCAGTCACTGCTCCAAATTCATTGCCTGCTTTGCGCAAAACTGCTCCAATTTCATTGTCCAATTCGGTAGGAAAAGGACCGCTGCCTACTCTAGTGCAATAGGCTTTGGAAATGCCAAACACCTCACCGATACGAGATGGAGCAATACCCAGTCCATTACAAACGCCCGATGCAATAGTATTGGACGAAGTAACGAATGGGTAAGTGCCATAATCAATATCGAGCATACTGCCTTGTGCGCCTTCGGCTAAAATTTTCTTGCCATTTTTAAGATGATTGTCTAGCCAGTACTCTGCATTTACAATTTGCAAACTGCGCATATATTCTACTGCTTCAAAAAAGTCAGATTCCCATTCTTCCCATTGCACATCATAATTGTATTGGCGTAGCATGGCTATATGTTTCTGCTTCAGTTGTTCGTACTTCTTATTAAAATCTTTATTCATGATGTCGCCAACACGCAATCCATTTCTTCCTGTTTTGTCCATATAGGCGGGACCTATACCTTTTAGTGTCGAACCTATTTTGTCGGCACCCTTTGCGGCCTCCGATGCAGCATCAAGAGCACGATGTGTCGGTAAAATCAAATGGGCTTTTTGTGATAAAAATAAACGTGATGTCACATCAGGTCGAATGCTTACTAAGCTTGTTAATTCTGATTGTAAGGCAACAGGGTCTATCACTACACCATTCCCAATCAAATTGAGACAATGCGATTGAAAAACTCCCGAAGGTATCGTACGCAACACCACTTTTTGACCATCTACATACAATGTATGCCCAGCATTTGGTCCTCCTTGAAAACGAGCGATAATGTCGTAACGAGCGGCTAAATAATCTACAATTTTACCTTTGCCCTCATCTCCCCACTGAAGTCCCAATAATACATCTATCATAATCCGTATAAAAAATTAGAAAAGCGAAAATAGTATTGAAAATCCAAATCGCCATTCCAAATTTGCATTTAGACAAATAAAAATATTAACTTACTATTCTTTGCTCAAAATCTCCTATTAATCTTACATTTGATTTCTCGTTTCAAAAAACAAATTCATTTGTATGAAAAAGTTATTCTTATTGATTGCCACAGTTGCAATAACTGTGCCTGCTATGGCTCAAAAATCCAAAAAACAGAACAAGGCAAAGCAAGGCGAAGCTGCACCTGAATCAGTTGGCGTTAAAGATGAAATACAAGAAACTGTTGCCATGCACGAGCATAGCAGAGTGACCAATATGCACCATTTGCTCATGCAATGGGCCGGACATTGGAGTGAAGAAATTAAAGTATGGACTAATCCAGATCAGGAACCAGGTATTATGAAAACGGAACGCGATGGCAGAGTAGTAGCTGAGGGCAGGTTTTTAGTATCAACTATTATGGGGCACAATGGACTTGCGCCATACGAGGCTCAGTCTGTAACTGGCTATGATAATTCGAAAAAAGTATTTGTAAAAACTTGGTTTGATAATTTAGGCACCAGCATCTTGGTTTTGGAAGGAGTGTATGACGAGAAAAGTCACATTATTGATTTTAGAGGTACTACAACCGACCCAAGGACTAAATTACCCGTAAAAGTACATCAGATATTGCGCATGGCAGACCCCAACAACCAAATTTTGGAAGTCTATGTCGAAGTAAAAGAAGGCAAAGAAATAAAGTCGATGGAAGTTAGATCCCTTCGTCGCTAATTATTGACTAGTATTATATACCTAACATAAAAAATATCAATTAATGCAAGTTTGGAATGATTATTTGGCTCAAAATAAGGAGCGTTTTTTAGAAGAATTATTTGCCCTTTTGCGTATTCCCTCTGTGAGCGCAGACAGTAAATACAAAAATGATGTAGCACGATGCGCCGATGCGGTAAAAGAAAGTCTTATTAGTGCTGGTGTGGATAAGGCTGAAATATGCCCTACCGATGGGCATCCTATTGTGTATGCCGAAAAATTAATCAACGCTAATTTGCCCACTGTTTTGGTTTATGGTCATTACGACGTACAACCTGCAGACCCTTTAGAATTGTGGGCTAGTGGTCCTTTTGAACCAGTAATTAAGGATGGTAAAATTTTTGCTCGCGGTGCTTGCGATGATAAAGGACAAATGTTTATGCATGTGAAAGCCTTTGAAGTGTTGGCTAAAACCAATACGCTTTTTTGCAACGTAAAATTTATGATTGAGGGCGAAGAAGAGGTAGGTTCTTCAAATTTGGGACTCTTCTTAGAAAATAATAAAGAAAAACTAAAAGCAGATATCGTTTTGGTTTCTGATACTTCCATGATTAGCATGGAGCATCCCAGTCTCGAAACAGGATTGCGGGGATTGGCTTATATGGAGGTAGAAGTGGTAGGTCCTAATAGAGACTTACACAGTGGTGTGTATGGTGGCGCAGTGGCTAATCCTATCAATATACTTTGTAAAATGATTGCCTCTTTGCACGATGAAAATAATCACATCACCATTCCTGCTTTTTATGATAAGGTAGAAGATTTGAGTACAGAAGATCGAGCTGCTCTCAATGCTGCACCCTTTGATTTGAAGGAGTATCAAGAAGAATTGGGTATTAAAGAAGTATGGGGAGAGAAAGGATACACCACGCTCGAGCGCACGGGTACACGTCCAACGCTTGATGTAAACGGTATTTGGGGTGGTTACATCGGCGAAGGAGCCAAAACGGTATTGCCTTCTAAGGCAAATGCTAAAATTTCGATGCGCTTGGTTCCGCATCAAAGCTCAGATGAGATTGCAGCTTTATTTCAAAGTCATTTTGAAAGCATTGCGCCTGCGCATGTGCAGGTTACCGTTAAAGCACACCATGGTGGAGAGCCTGTTGTTACCCCCACAGATTCTATAGCTTATAAAGCTGCTGCAAAGGCAATTCAGACTGCATTCGGAAAAGATCCTATTCCTACACGTGGTGGTGGCAGTATTCCTATTATTGCTTTGTTTGAGCGCAGCTTGGGTCTCAAAACCGTATTGATGGGCTTTGGCTTGGATAATGATAATATTCATTCGCCCAACGAAAAGTATGATTTGGCTAATTATTATAAAGGCATAGAGACAATACCTTATTTCCATAAGTATTTTGCCGAAATGATTCAATAATAATCACTTAGAATAATTAGAAACGCCGTTCAATCATGATTGAACGGCGTTTTCTTTTGAGGTAATTAGCTTATAGTAACTCTTCAAAATAGACCTCACCTGTAGCAATATTGTGGTAGGCGCTCACAATACCAATTTCTTTTTTTTCAATTCTTTTTTTTAAATAATTACTTTGGTCTAAAATTTCTTTTACTGAGTTTTGAGCATTAGCTTTTGCTACTTTTTCTAGTACCTCATTTTCATTGGCACCATCTACTTTTGGGTAACATCCGCAATTTTTGGCTACCTGTTGTATCTTGGCAGTTATCCGATGCATTTGGTCTTCCATTACATTATCCAAAGAAAGTGCTACCGCACCACAATTGGAATGTCCCTTTACAACAATCAATTTTGCGCCTAGTTTTTTTACTGCAATCTCGAGGCTGCCAATGATTTCTGGATTGATAATATTGCCAGCAATACGGATGGTCAACAAATCTCCAATTCCTGCATCAAATAATATTTCGGGAGAAGTTCTACTGTCTATACAGCCTATCAATACCGCCATAGGGTTTTGTCCTAATGCCGTTGCATTTATTTGATGTAAATGATATTTGTCTGTTGATTCACCATTGATAAATCGTCTGTTTCCTATTTTTAATAAATCTAATACCTCTTGTGGGCTCAGTTTTTGTTGTGTTTCCTTATCCAATACATTGATAAATTGGATATGGTCGTTTAATTTGTATTTGTCCTTTAAACCCAAGATATTCAGTTGAATATTGCGCTCGGGTGCCACTACATTTTTAAAATCATCTATTAATTCTAAAACGTCATTATCTATATAGTCTGAATAGGTAGCATCAATCAACACTTTTGTATTTTGAGGAACAGCCCACAATGCATTCTTGACAGACGCTTTATTGAAGAAGGAAACCTGATTGGGTAATTCTAATTTTACAACCTCGCCAATATGTAATTTGCTTTTCCCTTTTACAAATGGGTTCAAAAAATTACTTCTGAGCAAATAAAATATACTGATTAAAAGCCCAACAACAACGCCGATTAATAAATCGGTGAATACAATGGTGATGATAGTGACCACAAATGGAATAAACTGTTCCCAGCCTTTCTGATACATTTCTTTGAAAATAGAAATCTTTGCTAGCTTATAACCCGTCATAATGAGGATGGCTGCCAATGAAGCCAGTGGTATCAGATTTAATACAGGACTGAGTGAAATAACACTAAGCAGCATAAACACACCATGCAGGATACTAGATAGCTTTGTTTTGTTGCCCGATTGGATGTTTACAGAGCTTCTTACAATCACGGAGGTAATCGGAATGCCTCCCAAAACACCAGCAAAAATATTACCAACACCTTGCGCTATGAGTTCTTTGTTAGGTTTTGATTCTCTTTTGATGGGATCAATTTTGTCAACAGCCTCGATGTTCAATAACGTTTCTAAAGAAGCCACAATGGCAATTGTAAAAGCAACTATCCAAATATGTTTATTGCCTAAATTACTCATAGCAGGCAAATGGATAAAAGAGCCTAAAGCATTTGTATTTAATGTTGGGATGTTTACCAAATGGCTTGCTTGCAAGGACAATGCGGGAAAATAACGCTGAAAGCCAAGATTGAGTAGTACTCCTAATAGCACAACAAACAATGATGCAGGAATGAATTTCAATTTTTTGCCCAACAATTTATCCCAAAATGCCAATATGAAAATAGATATGGAAGCAATAATAATAGCTCCTGGAGTGATAAAATTGACCGCACTCAGTAATTCGGAAAAAGTGTTTTCTCCATCTTTTTGAAAAAAAGTAAAATCATCCTCCGCATCTCTGTCGAATCCTATGGCATGAGGTATTTGCTTTAAAATCAAAATGATGCCGATTGCCGCCAACAGTCCTTTAATTACATTATTGGGTACATAGTTGGCAATAGCCCCTGCTTTTGTAATACCCATGATGAGTTGGATGAAGCCCGCAAGTACTACCGCAGTTAAAAATATTTCGAAAGCCCCTAGTTGCGTAATAGAAGCTAAAACAACTGCTGTAAGACCCGCCGCAGGACCGCTTACACTGGTTTGAGATTTACTTAAAATCCCAACAACAACTCCTCCAATCACTCCTGATATAATACCTGAAAGTAAGGGCGCCCCAGAGGCTAGGGCTACACCCAAACATAATGGGAGTGCTACTAAGAATACAACAATGCTAGAGAGGAGGTCTGCTTTAAAATCTGAAAGCGATATGTTTTTTGAATGCATGAATTTATTTTTATAAAGAGAAACGATTGAATTTAATTACATCAATTTTAATGAGTAGCTATCCTAAGACAAGGATACGCTACGCTTTATGCATTCGGAGGGGGTATAATAATATTGGGGTAATGACTCATCGCCTTTGAGCTATTGAGCAGAGCATATATTCTTTCATACGACAAGCTTTGACAATCAGGGCAGGTTTTGAGATTCAAGTATTCTAAGTTTGCAACTAAGTCGTCCTCAACTTCATTTGTATCATCTTCCTCATTTGCATTTTCATTTGCATTTTCGCTGCTCTTATCGCTTTTGAACTCTTTATAAGGATTTTCAATCTGCTTGCTTATAGAAGCAAACAGCATTTTTATATTATTGATTTTGATAACAAACAATAATGTGAAACACACGAATAATATGTACGCCAAATTTTTCAACTCTTGCAAATAAACAACCCTAGTTCCAAAGTTAAAAATAAATGTGGGCCTTTCACTTTTGTTTATGAGTCCTATTTTTATTCGTCAGTACATCTTGGATATGGTTTGCGGCCTGTTTTCATAAAAGGGATATTATACTCGATTATACTAAAGCTTTTATCAAAGTGCCAATGCCAGTGAGCAAAACTAGCATCAACACAATGGATTTGAATTGCGCATCTGACATTTTTACCAATATTTTTTTGCCTATCCAAGATCCGATAAAACTGACAATAAATAAGATGGGAATCAGATACAAATCGTGATAATGAATGTATCCATTGAAATAATAGACCACACTTCTAGTGGAGTCAATGCCCAAATCAATCATGGCAGATGTAGCAATAAATACCTCTGTCTTGATATTGAATGCAGCAAGAGTAATCCCTCGGATAGCACCACCTGTGCCAATGAGTCCTGCAATAAAGCCCGAAATAGCTCCTCCTCTAATTGAATTGCCAAGAGTAGGTTGTAGTTTCCATTTTTTGAAGATTAATAAGATTAGGCTGGTTAGCATTAAGAATATTGCCAAGCCTATTTCCAGCATTTCTGTATTGAGCTTCTTACTTAACAAAGCACCAATAATGACAAAGATGACCGCTGGTAGACCAATACGAATCACCAATTGTTTGTCAAATCCCTTGCGGAATAGGATAATTTTATTGATGTTGCTCGTAACATGAAATAGAGCGGTAATACCCAATACAGAATGAAAATCTAAAAAATAAGAAGCGATGGGAACAAATAATAATGAAGAGCCAAAACCACCAATAGTTCCCAATATTTCGGCAATTAAAGCCAAAATAATAAAATAGGGTAAATGTTCCATCGTCTGCATCATAGCTCGTATTATCTTCAAATATACACTAAATGTCCTTGATAAGAGGTTTATTTAAGATTGAATGTGAGTAGATGTTTTTATCCACATGGATCAGAATTTCGAAATAAATGAATTGTCAATTCCTTATTTTTGAACAATATTCAAATTCGTAATTCTAAACTCAATTCTATACAATGGCAGCAGATGACAAACAAAAAGTATTAAAACTTGCGCTCGATAAAATTGAAAAGGACTTTGGTAAAGGTTCTGTAATGCTTTTGGGCGACAAACAAAACGAAACAATTGATGTAATCAGTACTGGTTCTTTGGGTCTTGATGTGGCCTTGGGTGTGGGCGGATTGCCCCGAGGAAGGGTAATTGAAATTTATGGTCCAGAATCTTCGGGTAAAACCACGATTGCCATTCATACCATTGCCGAAGCACAAAAGAAAGGGGGAATTTGTGCTATTATAGATGCAGAACATGCCTTCGATACCAGCTATGCCCGCAAGTTGGGAGTAGATGTAGATAATTTGATTATTTCTCAGCCCGATTACGGCGAGCAGGCCTTGGAAATAGCCGACCGATTGATTTCTTCAGGCGCAGTAGATGTAGTAGTGGTGGACTCCGTAGCGGCATTGGTGCCCAAGAGCGAACTCGAAGGAGAGATGGGCGATAGCAAAATGGGATTGCACGCACGCCTGATGAGCCAAGCATTGCGTAAATTGACCGCTACCATCTCTCGTACAGGATGTTGCTGTATTTTTATCAATCAGCTACGAGAAAAAATCGGTGTTATGTTTGGTAATCCTGAGACCACTACTGGTGGTAATGCTCTTAAATTCTACGCTTCTGTACGCTTAGATATACGCCGTGTAAGCCAAATCAAAGATGGAGATGTAGCCACAGGAAACCGTACCCGAGTGAAAGTGGTGAAAAACAAAGTTTCTCCACCATTCCGCCAAGTAGAATTTGACCTCGTTTTTGGCGAAGGTATTAGCAAAATAGGCGAGATTATTGATATGGGCGTAGAGCTATCTATCCTCAACAAAAGCGGTTCTTGGTTTAGCTATGGTGATACTAAAATAGGGCAGGGTAGAGATGCCGTAAAGAGCTTCTTGCAAGACAACCCCGAGGTAGCAACAGAAATAGAAGCCAAAATTCGCGAGGCTTTGAAAACGAAATAGGTTTCAACTCAGCATGATAATTTGAAAAATGCCTTCGCATCAGCGAGGGCATTTTAGCTTGAGCAGTAAATGATTTTATCTAATACAAATTTAACATCCGAATGACGTAGTGTATAAATCCCATCTTGTTATAGAAGCTACGGTTTGGTTAGAGCTATTTTTGATTATTTGTGCCACTGCAATTGCTTTTAATTCGAGGGTTTCA
>JASGCQ010000077.1 GCA_030054025.1 Phycisphaerales bacterium
TGATGGGCTTGACGCCTTTTATTGTCAAGCTTCTTCGCTGTATGGTCATTAGCCCGAATCGGCTTTCGTCCATCGCATAAAGATTGCTGGAGGTACAATTTGAATTATTAATATTATTTTCTTTGATGCATCTTAGGGTTTCGGGTAGTTTTTTTTAAAAATGGCAACCGCCGCAAAACTGTCAATAGGTACCCTACTGCAAAATCTGGGTTAAACGAACAAAGGTTTGTTTTGCATAATCGTTTCGATTTGCTCTGTCACTTGGGAGTTGAGTAAAGGCAATACATCTATTGCTTTTAGATTTTCTAATAGTTGCTCTTCCTTTGTAGCACCCAAAATTGCCGTAGTCACATTCGGGTTATGAATACACCAAGCTATAGCAAGTGTTGCGGTATTGGTGTTTAATTGTGTCGCTATTGCAGCCAATTGCTTCACCTTTTCAATTCTGTCATTGGCAAGCGTTCTGTCTTTTAGCCATTCAAAACCTTCCATTGCCAAGCGAGAGCCTTCGGGCATTCCATTATTGTATTTGCCAGTTAAAAGTCCCGAACACAAAGGACTCCAAATAGTAGTCCCCAAGCCAATATTCTTGAATAGAGTAGTATAATCTCTTTCCATTTTATCACGCTCAAAAAGATTGTATTGAGGTTGCTCCATAGCCGGGCCTATTAAACCTAAATTCTTTGCAATCATGTGTGCTTCTACAATCTCGGCAGCTGTCCATTCGCTGGTGCCCCAATACATGATTTTCCCTTGCTGTATGAGATGGTTCATTGTCCACACCACTTCTTCAATTGGAGTGCTTCGATCTGGACGATGGCAAAAATACAAATCCAAATACTCTACTTGAAGACGAACAAGTGCTTCGTGGCAAGCTTCTATCAAATGTTTTCGGCTGAGTCCGGTTTGATTGGGTTTGTTTTCTTTACCTCGGCTACCAAAAAAAGCTTTGCTCGATACAACATAAGAAGAACGTTCCCAGTTTTTTGATTTTAAAATTCTGCCCATCATTTTTTCACTCTCTCCGAGCGAATAAACTTCTGCATTGTCAAAAAAATTAATCCCATGCTCATAGGCAATACTCATGAGGCGGTCACCAATCTTATCATCTATTTGTTTGGCAAAAGTGACCCAAGAGCCGAACGATAACACACTCAACTCAAGCCCTGTTTTACCCATTTTTCGGTACAACATTTCTTTTATCTTTTTTAAAAAGGTTAAATCATATAAACAACCAAACCATCTCGGGTTTTAGGTTCAAACCAAGTGCTTTTAGGGGGCATTACATTGCCGCTGTCTGCAATGTCAAATAATTGTTGGATGCTAACCGGATAGCAAGAGAATGCTATTGCCATATCACCATTCTTCACTCTGGTTTCAAGCGCTTTCAATCCTCTGATGCCACCGACAAAATCGACACGCTTATCTGTACGAGGGTCATGGATAGACAACAGATTCGACAATACCTTATTCTGTAAAATAGTGACATCCAAAATACCGATGGGGTCTGTAGTATAAGCAGAAGGTTTAGCCACTAATTTATACCAACTACCACCTAAATACATACCAAACTCATGTACTTGATTGGGGCGAAATGGTTCAGAAGCTCCTAGATTACTCACTTCAAAATCTTCGTGCAATGCAGCAACAAAAGCCTTTTCTGTTAGCCCGTTCAAATCTTTCGCTACACGATTATAATCTAATATAGCTAATTGGCTTGCAGGGAAGATGCAGGTGATAAAATAATTAAAAGACTCATCTCCTGTGATAGAGAAATCACTATCACGCATATCCTGATACACTCTAGCGGCCGACGCTGCTCTATGGTGCCCATCTGCAATGTAAGTGCAAGGAACCTCTTCAGAAAAAAATTGGGTGATTGCAGCTACTTTCGAATAATTATTCATCACCCAGAAAGTATGTTGGACACCATCTTCGGAAGTAAAATCATAGGTTGGTGCATGCTCCGATTTCCACGTTTCAATCATTTTCTGAACATCTTTTTGGTCGTTATAAGCTAAGAAGACAATACCTGTTTGTGCATGTGTTGCCTTGATATGATTGATACGATCCAGCTCTTTTTCTGGGCGTGTAAACTCATGCTTTTTGATGATTCCATTATTGTAGTCTTCGATAGAAGAGCCGCAAATCAATCCTGTTTGTGATCTACCATTCATTACTAACTCATAAATATAATAGCAAGGTTCATCATCTTGAAAAAAGATGCCATCGGCAACCAGTTGGTCTAAATTTTCCTTTGCTTTTAAATATACCTGTTCGCTATGAACATCTACGCTATCAGAAAGGTCTATTTCTGAACGTGTAACATGATAAAAGTTGTAAGGGTCTTTAGCGATAGCACGAGCTTCTTGTACATTCACTACATCATAAGGTAATGTAGCTACTCGAGATGCGAACTCTGCTTTGGGTCTCAATCCTTTAAAAGGAATAATTTTTGCCATCGTATTGTTGTTGTTGTTTTAAATGTTCTCTTGTTCAAAACGCCTCATAATATTGATTAGGCGTTCTACTTGTTCTATACCAATCGAATTGTATAGAGATACTCTAAAGCCACCGACACTCCGATGCCCTGCAATGCCTTTAATATGATGTTCTGAGGCAAAGCTTAAAAAATCTTGCTCTGTTTTAGGTTCAGCTCCCCTGAAAACAACGTTCATTTTGCTACGATCGCTTGTTTTTGCAATCGCTTTAAAAAGTCTATTTCGCTCAATTTCTTCGTAGAGTAAATTTGATTTTTGAAGATTATCTTTTTCAATTTGTGCAATTCCTTTTTCTTTTATCCAACGGAGCATCAACATGGCAACATAAATGGCAAATACAGGCGGGGTATTGAGTACCGATTTACTTAAAATTTGTTGCCCATAATCCAATATGGGTGGTAGCAGACGCACAATTTTTGTCGCCATGTTTTTGTGCAGTACTACAAGCGTAACTCCGGCAATACCAAGATTTTTTTGTGCCACAGCATAAAATAAATCATAGCGACTATAATCTCTTTGTTCCGAAAAAATATCACTGCTCATGTCTGCCATCAAAGGTACCAGACAATCAATGGGCTGCTTCATCTGAGTGCCATAAATTGTATTGTTGGTGGTAAGGTGTACATAAGCAAGATGAGCAGGAATAGCCTCGCTAAGGATAGGCAGAGAATGATAATTAGTTGATTGAGTAGAAGCAAGGCACAATACATTCCCGAATTGTTTAGCAGCTACTTGTGCATCGTGTGCCCAAAAACCGCTGTCTATATAGCCTGCGGTAGCGTCTTTGTCCAAAAAGTTCATGGGAATCATGGAGAATTGCATTCTGCCTCCGCCCTGCAACCAAAGCACCTCATAATCTTCATTGTTGAGCCCGCAAAGTTCCAATACTAATGACTTACTCTCTTCCAAAAGCTCATCAAACAGTTGATTTCCTCTGTGTGCCAGTTCTAAAATTGATAGCCCAGTTTCACGATAGTTCAATATGGCTTGGGCAGATTCTTTCAAGACGGAAATGGGCAATGTGGCAGGGCCAGCTCCAAAATGGATAGTAGAATTATCTTGCTGCATTATTTTTCGTCTTGAGTAAAAGTCACACCTCCACTAACAGCAAATTTCATAGCCTCGGTAGCATCCATTTTTGTTACCGGTCTTGTTTCTGATTTGCTGATAATAATAACCCAACCTGATATGGCATAAGCGTGCGGCATATATACAGCTACTTTGTCTTCCATGCCTAAATCGCTCATGGTTTTTTGTGTCAAAAATCCAATTCTCCATATTTCGGGATTGGTATTGACGCGCACCCAAACAGGTTTGTTGAATTTTCTTTTATCGCCTACAAAGGAACCCATCACCTCTTTCACAGAAGAATAAATGTGCTTGATGCCAGGTGTATTTTCCAATAAATGATTGAAAGCACCTATCAGTTTGGCAAAGAAGAACCGAGTTCCTAAATAACCAATTACTGTAACGCAGCTAATAACACTCAAAAACCCCAAACCCCTGGGTAGTTTGAAAGGAATAAGACGATCAACGTTGTCAAATACTAAATAGATAACGTAGGCGGTAACAGCAACAGGACCAAGCACTACAAGCCCTTGCAAAAAGGAACGAAGTAAAAGTTTGGCGAAGCGTTTCATCGAAGGAAGTATCAATTGGGATTCAAAGATAAGAACTGTAGCCAATATCCCCCTACATCCAAAAAAATATTGTTTCGTATTATTTACTACCTTTTTGGTTCTACACTAATTCCTATGGGTTATATATCCTAGCTTAAAAAAAGAGGACATCAGAAGAGTTGTATAAAATCGTTTTACAGACCTCCATTTTAATCAACCTAAAGAAGATGCGTTTATACTATTTTGCCGTTGGAGTCAAGATGCCAAAAACAGTACAATAAATGCACTAATAAAAGTGGCCGAAATGTTTGATAGGCACATGAACGGCATACTAAATGCCATAGCTTTGAATAAAAGCAACGCTATGGCAGAAAGACTAAATGGCAAAATACAAGAAATTAAACTAAGTGCAAAAGGGTACAGAACATTTGAAAATTTTAAAGCTGCTATCCTGTTTTATCATGGTAAACTAAACCTTTACCCATAAGAAACGAAGTAGAAGCAAAATGATTTTTCACAATTTCCACATACAACTACAAGTATAAAAAATGAAAACAGCATTTGTCAATGAAAGCAATTGCCCTCACTGGCGCAAGTATGTAATTATAGACTTTGCAGAGTAGCGTACTTGTGCCTAATATAAAGAAACTATGAAACAGCATTCGTAAAAAAAGTCAATTGCGCCACGTGTC
The DNA here is from genome assembly GCA_030054025.1 of Phycisphaerales bacterium. Lineage (GTDB taxonomy): Bacteria > Bacteroidota > Bacteroidia > Chitinophagales > Chitinophagaceae > Rurimicrobium. Next base: position 4,813 of record JASGCQ010000077.1, read on the forward strand.
CTTTCTTAAAAAAAAAGAAAAAGAGACAGCGTGGTCAACGGCTCTGCTGCAAGGTTGGCGCACATTTTTTTTTAAAAGAAATCACACAAACATTGATATAGAATTCAAAATTTTATCCTTTACTTACACAATCTCCTGACACAATTCCACCAAAACACCCCCACTCGTTTTGGGATGCAGGAAACACACCAATTTGTTGTCTGCTCCACGCTTGGGTTCTTTGTTGAGCAGTTCAAAGCCAAGTGCTTCAAGCCGTTTCATTTCGGCATGGATATTTTCTACTTCGTAGGCAATATGATGGATGCCTTGTCCTTTTTTGGCTATGAATTTGGCAATGGCACTATCGGGATGGCGTGCCTCAAGAAGTTCTATTTTCGATGCTCCGACCTTGAAAAAAGCTGTTTCAACGAATTCACTCTCAACGGCTTCCGTCTTATAGCAAGGGGTATTGAGCAATTGTTCGTACAACGCTATCGCGTTTTTGAGGTCTTCAACGGCTATGCCGATATGTTCGATGCGTATCATAAGAGCAAAAGTAATAGCTTTTTAGAATAGGCTTATAGTATTATGGAATGGCTTTTTGTTTAACAAAATAAGCCTAATGGCCTATCTTTGCGCAACAAAACTTAAATTTAGAAGAGCTAATGGAACTTAAATTTCCGATATATTTAGATAATAATGCTACTACTCCAATGGATCCGCGGGTATTGGAAACAATGCTGCCTTATTTCGTAGAGAAATTTGGTAATGCTGCCAGCCGCAATCACTCTTTTGGTTGGGTAGCAGAAGAAGCCGTGGATTATGCGCGCGAACAAGTGGCAAAATTGATTAACGCCGACCCAAAAGAAATTATTTTCACATCGGGCGCTACCGAAGCCAACAATTTGGCCATCAAAGGTGTGTTCGAAATGTACGCCAGCAAAGGCAATCATATCATCACTTGCACTACAGAGCATAAAGCAGTATTGGATACCTGCAAGCATGTTGAAAAAATGGGTGCTTCTGTTACTTATCTGGATGTACAACCCGACGGTTTGATTGATTTGGAACAATTAGAAAAAGCAATCACACCACGAACGATTCTCATTACCATCATGTATGGCAACAATGAAATAGGTGTAGTACAACCTATTCGTGAAATTGCTGCTATTGCCAAAAAACATGGTGTTTTGTTTTTTACCGATGGCACACAAGCCGTAGGTAAAATACCTGTAGATGTGATGGCAGACGGTATTGATTTGATGTCTTTCAGTGGACATAAAATGTACGGTCCTAAAGGTGTGGGAGTATTATACGTTCGTCGTAAAAACCCCCGTGTAAAAGTGACGGCGCAGATGGATGGCGGCGGCCACGAGCGTGGTATGCGTAGTGGCACTTTGAATGTTCCGGGTATTGTTGGACTAGGTAAAGCATGCGAACTTTGCCGCCTTGAAATGGATTCAGAAGCTGTACGCTTGAGTGCTATGAGAGATAGATTAGAAGCTGCTTTGACACAAATTGATGAGTCTTATGTGAACGGCAACAGACAACATCGTTTGCCACATGTGGCGAATATCTCTTTCAAATATGTAGAAGGTGAAGGATTGTTGATGGGTTTTAATAAACAAATTGCTTTATCCAGTGGTTCGGCTTGTACATCGGCTTCTTTAGAACCTTCTTATGTATTGAAATCATTGGGATTGGGCGATGATTTGGCACATAGTTCTTTACGTTTTGGCTTGGGTAGATTTACCACCGATGCCGAGATTGATTATACCACCAAAGCAATCACTGAAACGGTACTGAAACTTCGCGAAATGAGCCCACTTTGGGAAATGTTTAAAGAAGGGATTGACTTGGACAAAATAGAGTGGGCACACCACTAAATTCAATAGAAAACAAAAACGTTTGGTAATTCAACATTAAAAATTAATTAAAATGGCATACTCAGAAAAAGTAATTGATCATTATAGCAATCCAAAAAACGTAGGCACTTTGGATAAAGCAAGTAAAAACGTAGGCACAGGATTGGTAGGTGCTCCGGAATGTGGAGATGTAATGCGTCTGCAAATTGAGGTGGACGAGGAAACAGGTATCATCAAAGATGCTAAATTCAAAACATTTGGATGCGGCTCTGCTATTGCTTCTTCCTCTTTGGCTACAGAATGGCTCAAAGGAAAAACCATTGACGAGGCTGTGGCTATTGACAATATGGATATCGTAGAAGAATTAAATCTACCTCCTGTAAAAATTCACTGCTCGGTATTGGCTGAAGATGCAATTAAGTCTGCCATTAACGATTACCGTGTCAAGAATGGCTTGCCTGAATTGGTTGAAGAAAAAGCACATTAATTTATATCATTCAATATCGCTTAATTTTTCAGTACAATGACAACAGGAGTAGGTGCCATCACCATTAGCGAGAAGGCAAGAGAAAAGGTCTTACAACTCATTCAAGAAAGTAATCTGAGTGAAGATTATTTTTTGCGTGTAGGCGTAGTAGGTGGGGGCTGTTCCGGCTTATCCTATAAGTTGGATTTTGACAACGAAATGCAAGCACGAGACCAGGTGTTTGAAGACAAGGGCATCAAGTTGGTAACCGACTTGAAAAGCTATCTCTACCTATGCGATACTGTACTCGATTTTACAGATGGGCTGAATGGTAAAGGGTTTCACTTTATCAACCCTAACGTAAGCCGTAGCTGTGGCTGTGGAGAAAGCTTTGCTGTTTAATCGTATTTTTTTCAATAAAATTCAAACGCTGTTCTTCTAGAGCAGCGTTTTTTTAATGATATTTTTATACGGCTATTTTATTTTTTAGCCCGACCTTTGCAATTCGACATGAAGAAACTCGCCTCTATCAATAAATACTTTATCAAGCACAAGTGGCGGCTTATATCAGGTATTTTCTTTGTCGCTATCTCCAATCTTTTTGCGGTGATACCTCCTATGGTTATTCGTAATGTAATTGATTCAGTACAACAAGAAATCCAAACCTATCGACTTTTGGCAGGCACTTCGCTCAAACACGAAATGCAATCATATATCTTTAATCAGGTTCTTTTGTATGGTCTTTTACTATTGGCATTAGCATTACTGCGCGGCGTATTCATGTTTTTCATGCGCCAAACCATCATTGTAATGTCGCGACATATTGAGTATGACCAAAAAGCAGAAATTTATAATCATTATCAAAAGTTGGATACGCATTTTTTCAAAACCCATGCCACGGGCGATTTGATGAACCGCTTGTCAGAAGATGTAGGACGTGTGCGTATGTACACCGGTCCCGCCATTATGTACACCACCAATCTAATCGTACTCACTGTAATGTGTGTATGGGGAATGCTTCGCGTAAACCCCTTATTGACGGTCTGTGTGATTGTACCCTTACCTATTTTAGGCATTTCTATTTATTTGGTCAATAGGGTGATTTACAAAAAGAGTTCAAAAATTCAAACACAATTATCAGACCTTACTACTACTGCACAAGAAGCTTTTTCGGGCATTCGGGTCATCAAATCATTTGTACAAGAAAACAACATCCTGCGCCACTTTATCAGCAATTCCGAAGCTTATAGAAAAAGCACCGTTAATCTTGCACGCACAGAAGCCATCTATTTTCCGGCAATGAATTTATTTATCGGATTGAGTATGTTGAGTACTATTTTGGTAGGAGGATACTTCACCATTATCGGTCAAGCCACTGCAGGTAATATTGCCGAGTTTGTGATTTACATTAATCTGATGATGTTCCCGATGTTTATTATTGGCTGGGTTGCGAGTGTTATCCAAAGAGCTGCTGCCTCGCAAAGTAGAATCGATGAATTTTTGCAAAGAGAACCTATTATTAAAAACAATGAAAACCCATCTTACAAAGCATTAGAGGGTAATATTAGTTTTAGCAATGTAGATTTTACTTACGAACATACGGGCATAAAAGCACTGAATCATTTTAATCTTGAAATCAAAAGAGGAGAAAAAATTATCGTATTGGGCGAAACCGGAAGTGGCAAATCAACCCTTGCTCAATTACTGTTGCGCATGTACGACCCTCAAGTCGGCATCCTGAAAATGGACGGAGTAAACATTAAAAATATTGACCTCAAGACCTTACGCGAAAACATTAGTTATACCCCGCAAGATGCCCTTTTATTTTCGGATACCGTGTACAATAATATCAAGTTTGGTAAAGGAAACGCTACGGAAGCCGAAGTATATGAGGCTGCCCGACTTGCCGATTTGGACAAGGAAATAAACAGCTTTGCGGATGGCTACCAAACCATCATCGGAGAACGTGGGGTAATGCTCTCCGGCGGTCAAAAACAAAGAATGGTATTAGCGAGGGCTTTGATTAAAAATAGCCCTATTCTCTTATTAGACGAATGCTTATCGGCAGTAGATACCCGCACCGAAAAAACCATTTTGCACAATCTTAAAAACTATTTGGTGGACAAAACAGTTATTGTCATTACGCACCGTATTTTTTCGGGTTGGGATTTTGATCAGATTATTGTGTTGCAAGACGGAACTATTGTAGAGCAAGGTGTTCATGATACATTGATGCAAACCCATGGACGTTATGCCAAATTGTATCGTCATCAAACGGAAGAATCGCTGAACTAATGGAAAGCTTCATCGGACATTTACTACAAGAAGTCAAAGCCACCCAAACACTGGAGTGGGTTGCTGCGCTATTTGGTGTTATCAGTGTATTGTTTGCACAGCGCAATCATATCTTGTTGTATCCTTCAGGCTTAATCAGTACTGCGGTGTATGCCTATTTGTGGTCGAGAAGGGAGGCTGCTCTCTATGCCGAAGCCTTACTCAATCTCTATTATTTTGTAATGACCTTGTATGGCTGGTGGTATTGGCAAAAAGGAAAATATAAAAAAGATCAGGTTCGTATTTCTTTTTGTACTCAAAAAGATTGGTGGACTGTTGCTGCAATTGTCTTAGGCTTGTGGTTTGTTTTTTATGTATTGTTGCTGCAAACGAATTCTACCGTACCCATTTGGGATAGTTTTGTTTCGGCATCGGCATGTGCAGGTATGTGGTTATTGGCAAAACGCAAAGTAGAAAACTGGTTATTGCTCAATTTGTCTAATCTCGTTGCCATTCCTTTGTTTATCTATAAAGGCTATTATGTCACTACTGGTCTCACGATTATTCTATTTGTAGTGGCTATATTTGGGTATTTTCATTGGCGAAAAATATACGCAATGAGTAAGCCGAAAATAATTACCTAATTCAATAAAATCATTTAAGCCAATTTTTAACTCTCATTAACCAATTAACTAATTACCTTTGCAGTTCACCTTTCCCGAAAAGCATTTGTTCTCGAAAGAATGAACAGTTCGGGGGCCGACTGGTTTTGACAGCATAAGGCAAGGTGAGTAAGCGTGTCGTGCGTTGGATAATTAGCACGTAAATCTGAATACTCAAACAATAACTGGCAATACTACGTATGCCATGGCTGCCTAATCAGAGATTAGTCACCCATTTTGACCGCCGCAAGGTAGCTTTGCCCTTTGCTACAGCCGCCGTCTAAATCAAACAAAATAGGGATAGCCAATGCGCTGCTGTGTCGCAAAGGTGAAATCAAAACAGATAAGCAAGGAGTTGGTTGGTTTGTTTCCGGCTTTTTGACGAAAATCAATAACAAAATACACACGTAGAAGGCTCATTGGGCATGTGTTTGGACCCGGGTTCGAATCCCGGCGGCTCCACGATTACCTTATCAAAAAAGGATAAAAGCCACTAAAATCAACGTTTTAGTGGCTTTTTGTTTTAAACAGGTATCAAATTCATTCAAAAACACTCAATAGACAAGTAATACCAATTTAACATCATAATGACGTAGTGTATAAATCCCATCCTGTTATAGAAGCTACGGTTTGGTC
>JASGCQ010000078.1 GCA_030054025.1 Phycisphaerales bacterium
TAAAATGGAGGTCTCTAAAATGATTTTATACAACTCTTCTGGTGTCCTCTTTTTTAAGCTAAGATATATAACCCATAGGAGTTAGTGTAGAACCAAGAAAAAAGCTCAATCGAAAGATTGGGCTTTTCTTTTCAAAGAATTACTGTTGTTAAAACTTAACATTGGAAACGCCGCCTTGATATTATCTTTGTGTTATCATTTTTAAAAATTATAATTGGAAATACTATGGCGCATAAAGAAATTAAAAAAAAATATGACGAGCAAATTAGAAAGCTCGTTGGCAGAATGGAAAGACTTGTTGGGTGAAAAAAAATTCAACAACAGAATCAAAAAAGCAGTTAAAATATTGACAGAGGGTATCGAAAAAAACAAAAATGAAAGCCCAACAATTGCCAATAAGCCAATAGAAAAGATTCAAGCGGCGATTGATACTGCTAAAAAAGATTCAATTAAGAAAAAATCAACCAACAAAACAGTTTCAATACCCGCTAAAAAAACAGTATCAAAAAAGAAATCTTCTATAAAACCCGTGGTAGCTGCAAAGGAAACGCTTGCCCCTAAGGCTAAATAAGAATTTGGTAGAGTAGTAGGTGACAGTTAAAACTTCTCAATTCAGGCCCAACCGAAAGATTGGGCCTTATTGTTGGATAATGAGCTATCTTCGACAACTTGCAAAAAATCATTTGCTCGTTCAATCAGCCTATTCTTGCAGGACATCTTCGATCAACTCATTAATGGTTTTGTGGAGCATAAAATCGGTACTACCGAAAACTTTTTGAGTACAGCACTCGTACAGTCGCTCCGACAAAATTTGCATCTTTTGTTTGAAAGTAAAAAGATGCAAGCGGCAGGCATCGGCAATCAAGCAGTAGCGACACACAATAAACTCATACGAAGTGATGTCATTTTTTGGTTGGATCGTAGCCATAACGATATTTTCGAAAATGAGTTTTTTGACCTCATGGATGCATTTGTCTTGCATCTCAATCATACTTGTTATACTGGTATTAATGGCTATGAGTTTCATTATGCCTTGTATGAAAAGGGCAGCTTTTACACGAAACATCTTGATCAGTTTAAGTCAAACGATAGCAGAAAGTATTCGATGATTATGTATCTCAATGATGACTGGCAAAATGCCGATGGTGGCGAATTGTGTGTTCATCATCAAGATGAACCATTACAATTAATAGCACCTATAGGAGGCACAAGTGTTTTCTTTCAGAGCAATGAATTGCTGCACGAGGTACTGGTAACAAATAAGCCAAGAATGAGTATTACTGGGTGGCTGAAGGTATGATTGCATGTTTTTTATAATAAATGACGTGCAATATATCTGGCAGCTTCAAGTAGCTAGTGCGACGTGTTAATTAATTTGCAATTTTTAAATTCAAATGTCAGCTATCAATCTTACATTTGCTGGCGTATGTTCAACGGAAAAAAAATAGTAGTGGTACTACCCGCTTATAAAGCTGCTCGTACATTGGAACGCACCTATAAAGAAATCCCCTTTGATATTGTAGATGATGTAGTGTTGGTAGATGACAATAGCCCTGACGATACGGTTGCAGAAGCCAAACGATTGGGTATAAAACACATCGTTATCCATCAGCAAAATAAAGGCTATGGCGGTAATCAAAAAAGCTGTTATAAAAAAGCATTGGATTTAGATGCCGATATTGTGGTGATGGTACATCCCGATTATCAATACACTCCCATGTTAATCCCTGCAATGTCCTCTATAATTGCAAATGATCTTTACCCTGTTGTATTTGGTTCGAGAATATTAGGCAAAGGAGCGCTTAAGGGCGGTATGCCTATTTATAAATATATTGCCAATCGCATCCTGACCTTATTCCAAAATATAGTAACGGGGCAAAAGCTGAGTGAATATCATACTGGATACCGTGCATTCAGTGCTGTAGTTATTCGCTCTATTGATTTCAGTAACAACAGCGATGATTTTGTTTTTGACAATGAGATGATATCTCAAATATTCATGAATGGCTATGAGATTGCAGAGGTAACCTGCCCAACTAAATATTTTGACGAGGCATCGAGTATCAATTTTAAACGGAGTGCGCAATACGGCTTAGGTGTATTACGAGTTTCACTTACGCACTTTCTTCATAAGCATGGTTTGGTAAAAAGCAAACTGTACAGTAAACAATAAACATATCCTTTGACTTTCGACGATTTTGAATTAGAATACGACCTGCTGGATGGAATTGATGCTATGGGTTATACCAAAGCTACTCCGATACAGGAACAAGCAATACCAAGAATATTGAATAATGAAGATTTGATTGCTTGCGCCCAAACGGGTACTGGCAAAACAGCAGCCTTTGTATTGCCGATACTCAATAAGATTATCACTTCCGAAACAAAGCATATCAACACATTGGTACTCGTTCCTACACGGGAACTAGCGCAACAAATAGATCAGCAAATAGAGGCTATGGCTTATTATATCGAGGTAAGCTCGATAGCCGTATATGGTGGCAGCGATGGCATTACATGGGAACAACAAAAGCGAGCACTCAAGAAAGGTGCCGATATTGTCATCGCCACTCCTGGGAGATTGATTGCATTGCTAAACATGGGTGCTATTGATTTTAACCAATTACAACATTTAGTATTAGACGAGGCCGATCGGATGCTCGACATGGGTTTTATAGAAGATATCGAACGAATTGTGAGTGAACTGCCCAAAACTAGGCAAACCCTGTTGTTCTCGGCAACTATGCCCCCGAAAATTCGTGCGCTTGCGGGTAAAATTTTAAATAACCCAATTCAAATTAGCATTGCGATATCAAAGCCAGCAGAAGGAATTGTACAACAAGCTTATCTAGCTTACGATGCCCAAAAGGACGCTTTACTAAAAAGCATTTTGAATAGTGGAGCTTTTAAAAGTATCATCATCTTTTGTAGCACAAAGGATAAAGTAAAAGTAGTGTACGCTATGCTCCAAAAGGCGAAGATAGATGCCCAACCCTTCCACTCTGACTTGAAACAAGAAGAGCGTGAGCAAGTCATGCAACGGTTCAAAAATAAAAATATCACAGCCCTTGTAGGTACAGATGTCCTTTCTCGTGGGATTGATGTAACGGGGATTGACCTAGTACTTAACTACGATGTACCTCCGGATCCAGAAGACTATATTCATCGGATAGGACGTACTGCACGAGCAGAAACTACAGGCACGGCCGTTACTTTTATAAATGATAAAGATATGTATCGTTTTGCTGCTATCGAGAAAATGATAGAACGAGAAATACCGAAATTACCCTTGCCCGAAAGCTTGGGTGAAGCCCCTATCTATAATCCACTTGCCAAGAAACCTGCTTTCAGGCATGGCGGAATGGGTAAGAAAAAATTTAGTCCTCGAAAGTAAATAAAATGAATTCCATTAGCATTCAAGAATTAAATCATTGGAAGACCGAGGATTATTTTTTACTGGATGTTCGTGAACGGTTCGAACATGAACATTTTAATATAGGTGGGGTCAATATTCCTTTAGGAGAGTTGCATCAGCATCTCGATTCTATTCCTCAAAACAAAGCTATTGTAGTCTATTGTGCCAAAGGAATTAGAAGCGTAATTGCCATTCAAAAGCTTGAATCAAAGGGCTACATCAGTTTATATAATTTAATAGGAGGAATAGGATATAACTCCTAACACCACTAAGTGCCCAATGGCACAGTAAGGTAAAAAGTAGTACCTTGATTGACTACAGATTCGAAACGAATAGAGCCACCCCAGAGCTCAATAATTTTCTTAGTCATTGCTAAACCCAAGCCGGTACCAGGACTTTTTGTGGTAAAATAGGGATCAAAAATTTTGTCTTGTACTTCTTGTGCTATCCCCTCTCCATTATCTGCCACTTTGATAATAACGGCATCATTTTCAGACGTGAACAACAAATCTACTTTTACTTCACCTTCTTTAACATCGTTATCTATAGACTCCACAGCATTTTGAACAATATTGGTAAATATTCTTAACATCTGACTTTTGTCAGCAAATATTACTACAGGAATTTTGGGAAAGGAATATGATATTTTCACCTTTTTATCGCCTTCAAATAATAATACAATACGCTCAAGCATACTTTTCAGGTCGATACGCTCCGTTTTATTTTCGGGCAATTTTGCGAAGTTTGAAAACTCAGATGCGATATAATTCAAATTGTCTATTTGTTCGATAATAGAACCCGAAACTCGTTTCGTAAGATTAATAATATCCGGATGATTACTATTGATTGCCTGTTGCAAATATTGGATATTCAGCTTCATGGGCGTAAGCGGATTTTTAATTTCATGGGCAACTTGCTGTGCCATTTCTCTCCAAGCGTTTTGCCGCTCATCCAATACTAAGGAGCGCGCATTTTTTTCAACCGTGCCAACCATAGTATTGTATTCTTTCACCAACAAGCCAATTTCATCATTATATGGCCACTGAATCAATTCGTTCTTTTTAAGATTCACATTTTTAAAACTATCAGCTACAAGCCTCAATGATTTGGTCAGGCTATTAATAAATAGGAATGTGATGATACTAGAAATCAACAGCAATATGGTGTAGATATTCACAAGGGTAGTAACCAATGAAATGATTTGACTATCTAGGTTTTGCTGCGTATTCAATGAAGGAATATTAATGTACCCTATCAACTTGTTTTCATGATTGATAATTGGATTGTAACTGGCGGTATATACTAGCGAACCAATGTTTATGTTTTTGATATAGCCCGCAATTTTCTTTTCTTTCAGCATGTAAAATGCTTCGTAATTCATTCTTTCAGCCAATATCTTTTTTTGATAAATGCTTTCTTGTGTAGTAAAAGCCAAGCTCCCAGCAGTATCAAATATATTGATATCCAATTTTTGTTGTTGTGCAATATTGGTAATAAAATAAGTGAAATCATTTTGTATCAATTGAGATTTCAAATCTTTATTGGCAACGATAGACTTTTGAGTTTGTAAGTAATCTATGACAAACTCAGATATGTTGGTCATATTCGTTTCTAATGTTTTGAGGTCGTTATCTTTATAGCGATCAATCAAGAAGTACACAGTAGATACACCAATTATAAAGAAAGAAATCGCAGTAAAACCAAGCGCAAAATACTTGATACGAACACTAAGGCTTCCGTTATAACTGATTTTTATTTTTCTTCCTGTCAGAGTATAAAAAGATAAGACTTCAAACCAATTTTCTACAATTCCCACCATTAATGAAATAGCAAAAAGAAAAGAGAAAATAGTAAGAACTCCTATGGCGAAATTATTTTTATATACTACTACATAGACCAAATTTGGTGCAGCTTTGTAAGAAAGCTCTGAGTAATCATTATTATTCGCATATTGAAATTGTCTATTAATACTGATACCCGCAATGTTGAATTTGAAATTATAGTTTCCATATTGATTGGCCAGCTTATTATTAATATAGATGGCATATTCATAGCTGTGTTGGTGCGTATTTTTTCCCAAATTATTCTTCAACAATTCAGGATAAAGTGATTTACTGATATTTGTTTTGAGACTAAAATAAATACCTACATAACCCAAGAAAACATGATTAATCTTATCATTGATTGGGATCAAAGTCAAATAGGCACCTCTATCCGACTGGTCTAAGTAAAAGTAGAGTAAACTATCTGTGGTGGGCATAGATTGCTTTTGGATATTGAACAAACTATCCAAAGACACCATTTCATTAGCGATTAACGAAAGTTTTGATTGGTCAAATAAGTAAACCTCTTGATTAAACTTCGTAAAATAAATATCACCATTTAGTACTTTTAAATGTTTATAAATATCTTGAATGCTCAACTTCTTTTTTTGAATAAACCAATTTTTAATAATAGTATCCGCTTCTATTTGATTAGCAAATTCAGAAAGCCTAAGTTCTAAATCTGAATCTTGTTGTCTGGACAGTTTTTCTGCAAAAGCAATGCGTGTAATGCTCTCCTCCTTTGTATCAATATTAAATTTGAGATAAATGGCACTCAGAAAAATAATGGCAAATAGGCTAGAACGAGCAAATACACTTCGTACTGATTTTAAACTTGCAATATACACATAGGATATAGCCCAGGTAATCCACAAAACTGTTATAATTGCATCTTTCTTTGTACCAAAGCAATTGTTAGAAAGTTTGATGCTAAAAGTATATACTAGCAGTAAAATCAAGCATGTTAAAAAAAGTGGGATTGTGCGGTACTGCTTATTGGGTATATATTTTCTTACCAAGAAAACCCCTAGTTGTAAAATCAACCAATAAAGGCGTGACAAAATAGCCACTGCAACTAATGCCACTAAGGTAAACTGACTAGTAGCGTCAAAACTATTCGTATCAAAAGAGATGTCAGAGTCAAAAACAATAGATTGAAAAAGGACTTTTATGTATATACTGACACAGGATATAGATAATACGACTACAAAAAAAATACCCCCCCTAAGCAGAGGAGAGATTTGTTTAGCATTAGTTGAATTATACTTATTTATCTGCCCTTGGGTAAACGATAAAAGCCAATAAACACTCAAAATATGTAAACACAAATGACCCAGTGAGGGTAAAAACGCATTACTGGCAAACAATTGAGAAGAAAAAATTTCTACTTCGCCCAAATTAAAAGGCAATCCCAAAATATGAATCAGCAGCTTGACTACAACTATAATCGTAAGAATCAGGAGTGAACCTAAGAGTAGAAAGTAATTTCTACTGAGATAAACAGCAAATAAATGAACCGTTTGAATGGTGCATAACATTGCCAAAACAATGAGGACAAATAAAATATTATTAGGAACCAAGGGCTTAATGTCTGCCGCATTTACTTGAAGATAAAATAGTGTCGTATTATTCGATGATTTTATTTCAATTCCGCTGTCAAATTTATTGGCCGCGATTTTTGACCCTGACGGTATCTGCGCATTGGCGGCAAAATTTGACTGTATGTACTCATTCTCTATATCAAAATGATGGCAAATCGGAACAATAACATTAATTCGTTTGTTTGGATATTGGGGAGAAAAATACGTTTGAATAACAAAGACATTCTTATCCTCAAATATTGCCTTAGGATGCTCGAAAATACCCTGCTCTTTAAACGCTAAAAAATTATTATTCCAAAAAATTAGATGACCATTTTCGAATAACTGTATGATATACTTTTTATTCAGCAACACCCGAAGCTCTGCCTCCGAAAGGCGATTTTCCCATAAATGGCGGATGACGCTCTGATTACCCTTAATCAAGTTTTCTGCATCCCGTTGCTGAAGGCTTAGATCATCTTGAACAGACTGTACAAGGACTCTTGGTCTTATCTCTGCTTTTAATTTATAAAAATAGAGGATACTCAGCGTCCAAAACAAGACACTAAGTAGTACACCAAGTATGTATAAGTTTTTCTTCATTAAAAATACCTAAATGCCCATTTTTTTGGCCTCGTTCCAAAGCGCATCCATTTCTAATAAACTCATTGATTCTAATGCCCTGTGTTGCTGTTTAGCCTTTTGCTCAATATACTGAAAGCGTCGAATAAATTTTTTGTTTGTTCGCTCCAAAGCTATTTCAGGATCTACTTTTGCGAATCGGGCATAATTGACCATTGCAAAAAACACATCGCCTATTTCATCCTCTATTGCCTGATACCTTCCTTCTCCTATTGCCTGATCCAATTCCTTAAATTCCTCAATTACCTTATCTCGTACCTGAGCGATATCGTCCCACTCAAAACCCACTTGCTTCGACTTTTCTTGTATTCGTAAGGCTTTTATCATTGCCGGCATAGCGTTTGGCACTCCAGACAATACAGATGTCTTACCTTCTTTAAGCTTTATCTTTTCCCAATTAAGTTTCACTTCTTCCTCATCATTCACCTGAACACTTTCGTAGATATGCGGATGACGACTCACCAATTTATTACAAACTGTTTCAATTACATCTCCAAGTGCAAATTGGTTTTGCTCATTTGCTATTTTACTGTAAAAAAGAATATGCAAGAGCAAATCACCCAATTCTTCTTTTATATTGACCCACTCTTCATTTTCTAAAGCATCCGTCAATTCATACAATTCTTCAATGGTTTGAGGTCGCAGCGATTGAATCGTTTGCTTTTTATCCCAAGGACAACGCTCACGCAACTCATTAAGGATATTGATTAAACGATGGATGGATTGAGCGTACAAATGTTGATGATTTTATGGATGAAGAAATGATAATTTTTGATTGCAAGGTAATTTAAAAATAAACGTGATTTTATTTTTTATATGTGCATTTAGTAAGTAAAATAGACGATTGTTGCTCCAAACCCATAGCCCGCCAGCCACCCGGTTTCTACCTTATCTACAAATTCATTTGCAGCTAAAATTTTGTTGACCTCCGCCCTCAAAACACCCTTGCCATTACCATGTATGACTACCATTTTATCTTGTTTATTACGGACGGCAATGCCTAAGTATTTTTGCAACTCAGCAAGTTGGATATGAAGCATCTCCGAATTCGACAAGCCCTTAATATCTTCTAGCAATTGTTCAATGTGTAAATCTAATTCGTATTTAGGTATTTCTTGAACAGATCGGACATTACGCTTTGTTTGAGGTACAATCGTTTTGAATTGAAATGTTTCTCGCTCTTTTTCCTTTATAGAAAACTCCTCCAACAAGGTGTATTGAAAAGTAGCGAGATTATTCTTCTGAACGGAGTAAATCTGTTCAAATAATTTGGCAGAACGAACCTTGAGTACATCAGCATGAGTAGCATATTGAGTACTTAAAGTTTCCTTTAAACGCCATTCAAATCTTGGAATAGCTTGCATTTGATCCCAATCCACAAAATGCAAATAAATATCGTTAAAGGGTTGAATAGTCCCTTGAAAATGAAATAGTAATTCATCTCCCACTTTAACCTCATATTTTAGTTCAAGCGTATAGTGCGTTTGATTGACCAAAAATATCTTCAATCTTTCTACCTGCTCTTCCATCTCTACCTGATAAAAAATGGGCATAAATACCAAATGGATACCTGAGGCAACTTTAGGCTTTTTATCCTCTAATTTTTCAACAGGAATTTGCTCTCTCAAGATTTTTTTCGTTTGCTCATCTTTATTCTTTTGTGTAAACCAATGCAAATAAGGATGGTCTATCTCGTCTATATAAATCGGGAAAATAGTACCCCCAACAGACACCTCCGCCATTGTATTATCAAGCAAAGCCACAACAATACCTTCCTCGCCCGTCTTTTTAATTAACATTTTATCGCCCACCGAAAACTTCATACCAACAAAAATAAATAACAAATGTCACTAGAACCCAAAGCCTACCACATATAATTTTATCTTTGCAACTGCATGGAGACAATTGTTGGCACTAATATCAGCAAGGTAAAAGAAATACTGGAGCAAAATTTACTTGCGGCTATCCCTACCGAAACGGTGTACGGCTTGGCGGCCAATGCCCTAAAGCCTGAAGCTGTAGTAAAAATATTTGAAGCAAAAAATCGTCCTCAATTCAATCCATTAATCGTTCACTGCAAAAGTTGGGCATCTGCGATGGACTATACACAAGATGTTCCGACCATTGCGCACCAATTAGCTGAGCATTTTTCGCCTGGTGCCATTACTTTTTTATTGCCCAAAAAAAATACCATTCCCGATATAGTCACCGCAGGAAGCGATTTAGTGGCTATTCGTATCCCTAATCATCCCATGGCCTTAGCACTGCTGTCGCAATTAGATTTCCCCCTTGCCGCCCCTAGTGCCAATCCATTCGGCTATATCAGTCCTACCAGTGCTACTCATGTATTGGATAGTCTGGGCGGCAAAATTGAGTACATACTCGATGGCGGCAATGCCCAAATAGGACTCGAAAGCACCATCGTAGGATTTGATGAACGAGAAAATGTACTTTTGCACCGAGTAGGTGGAGTGGCAATAGAAGATATTGAACAAGTAATTGGTAAAAAAGTGATTTTTGCCCAACCCAATCCAGACAAACCACAAAGTTCTGGTCAATTAAAATCGCATTATGCACCACATACAGATTTGTTGATTGGCGATATCGTTGCCTTATACCAACAGTTTTCGGACAAAAAAATAGGCTTAATGTCGCTTTCCGACTCCTATCCACAATTAAACTTTGCCCATCATCTTCTGCTTTCGCCTTCGGGCGATTTAGCCGAGGCTGCACAAAATTTATTTTCTTTTTTGCGACAACTCGATGAATGGAACATAGATATTATTCTTGTAGAAAGACTACCCAATGAAGGCTTAGGCAGAGCTATTAATGACAGGCTGAATAGAGCGCAAGCAATTTATAAATAATATTATCGCAGTTCATTTACTCTTCTTTTCACAAAATTAACTACTACAGAATCTTGATTTTTTGCTGATTTTATAAAATTCCGATAAAATTTAATAGCCTTTCCAGTGCCCTTTACGGCATCGTATGCCAATGCCTTCCTATAAAGCAATTGGTTATTCCCAGAAATGAATCTTGCAGTATCATACCAATTCAACAACACTTTGGCACGATTTTTGTTATATAAGATATTATGTCCAATCCAGTAGCAATAACAGTAATAGAATCAGAATCA
>JASGCQ010000079.1 GCA_030054025.1 Phycisphaerales bacterium
AATGGAAGAAATTCTTTTTGTGCCTAATCCAAAATCTAGTTTTATATCTTCAAAATTTACTTTTACCCAATACTCAATTGAAAATTTTGAGCGAATTTTAGTTTTTAAGGCTCGACTAATTAAATGTGGTTGCAGTTGTAAAGTTCGCATAGCGAAAAGATAATACTTTTTTGATTGTCTTGTTAGCGGTTTATCATTAGGCTATTAATCAGCATAACAAAAATGTTTCAAGCTGAGACAATAATAGGCGCATCACGATAAAATATAGCTTCAGCGGCAGCCACTCCTTACCTTTGTTTCTTTTCTAAAAAAAGTAATTATAGCACGATGAGTAAATTGGGTAAAGTATTAGTGGCGATGAGTGGCGGTATAGATAGTACCGTTACAGCACTGATGCTACACCAACAAGGATATGAGGTAGTAGGTATTACCATGAAAACATGGGATTATGCAGTATCGGGTGGTAGTAAAAAAGAAACGGGTTGTTGCAATCTGGATTCATTTAATGATGCACGACAAGCGGCTGTAGAACATGGTTTTCCGCACTATGTATTTGATATTCGCGAAGAATTTGGTACCAGTGTCATTAATAATTTTGTTGAAGAATATATGGCGGGTCGCACACCCAATCCTTGTGTTTTGTGCAATACCCATATCAAATGGTCGGCTTTGCTCAAGCGAGCCGATGCCCTAGGCTGTGATTTTATTGCAACAGGTCATTATGTAAAAGTGCGTCAAGAAAACAATCGTTATGTACTCAGCAAAGCTAAAGATTTGAGTAAAGACCAAAGCTATGCACTTTGGGGGCTTGGTCAAGAATGCTTGAGCCGTAGCATTTACCCTTTGGGCGATTTATTGAAAACAGAAGTACGTCAAATGGCTGCTGATATGGGCTATATGGAATTGTCCAAAAAAGCAGAGAGCTACGAAATTTGTTTCGTTCCCGATAATGATTACCGAGGATTTCTAAAGCGCCAAAATCCCTTGCTCGAAAATGAGGTAGAAGGAGGAGATTTCGTACTGGCAGACGGCACGAAGGTAGGCAAACATCGTGGTTATCCATTTTATACCATAGGACAAAGAAAGGGGCTGGACATAGCATTGGGTCGGCCTATATTTGTTACCAAAATCATCCCTGAAACCAATACGGTAGTGTTGGGTGATGCTGACGAATTGAAACAAGGTAGCATGTTGGTAAGCGGATTGAATATGGTAAAATATGATGCTATACCCAATGGCATGAGAGCGACAACAAAAATTCGTTACAAAGACTCTGGCACCGAAAGCTCACTCTATTGGGCAGATAATCTATTGAGCGTTCATTTTGATCATTCGGTCAATAGCATTGCACCCGGGCAAAGTGCCGTAATTTATGAAGGCGATGACATTGTAGCAGGCGGAATTATTCATTCAGGAATATAATTTTAGCATTTTGTTGCGTTTCTTTGAAAAAAAGATTATTTTTAGCCTCGTTTTACACGACTATTTAAACACCATTATATTTATATACAGTATGAATAAGAATAAATTTGTTGTTGGATTGATGACGTTGCTGTACACTACAGTGTTTTTGGCATCTTGTAATAAAGAGCGCATAGTACTCAATACCAATGGTGCTGATTTATACCAATCTTTTATGCCGCTCGAAATTGGTAAATACATTATTTATGATGTGGATTCGTCAATTTGGGATGATGATTTGTGTATTAAACTCACGCACAAATCTCAACAAGAATATTTAGTTGCCGACACTTTTCGTGATTTACAAAAACGTTTATCCTACGTTATCAATGTCAATAGCAGACTAACCGCTTCAGATCCATTCGTAAAGAATGATGTAGTATATTACACACCCGGTGCAGAACAGTTAGAATTTGTAGAGAAAAATATTCGTTTCATGCGTTTAGTCAACCCAATATCAGAGGGGAAACAATGGTCGGGAAACAGTCTTATGCCATCTGAAGATCAAGATTACAATTATCTCAAAGATTGGAAATATACCTACAAAGATGTATTAAAACCTTACAACAATGATTTAATCTCCTTCGAAAAAACACTTACAGTTGACGAAACAAATCAAATAATAAACAATCCCGAAGCACAACCAAGTAAGTATGCTTCCTTACTTCAATCTAAATCAGTGTATGCATATCGTGTAGGGATGATTTATCGCAAATACACTTACTGGATTTATGACCCTACTTTAAAACCTTGCCGTAAAGGAGTAGGAGTGGTAATGCGTGCTATTGACTATAACTAAGTCAAAAATAACTCATCGTCACTTGGTTTATTTGTTTCGTAAGCTATAATTTCGTTTTCGAAAAAATGCAACCAATGAAAACAATTTTTTTAATACTTCTTTTCCTAGCAGTATTTGTATCCCTAGATACAAACGCTCAAACCCAGTATGCTTTTCGTATTTCCTTTACCGACAAAAAAGCGACAAGTTTTAGTCTTACCAGTCCATCAGCATACCTTTCGAGCAAAGCGCTGAATAGACGAACCTTACAAACTATCAGTATAGACAGTAATGATTTGCCCGTATGCGACAAATATGTTGATAGCGTACTTAAACTCAGTAATGCTATTTTGCATACCCGCTCTCGATGGCAAAATAATTGCGTCATACTGGTAAACGATACAACCAATATTGCCTTAGTTCGCAATGTAAGTTTCGTAAAAAAAACCCAATACGTAGCCGTTTTTACTAGTCCATTGCACTTGTTCAAAGCAAAAGAAATGGGCAATTCTGAAACCAATACAAACGGCTCCTTATGGCGAACAACCGGAGGCGTAGGCTATTATGGTGATGCTTACGACCAAATTGCCATTGCCAATGGTTATGTTTTGCACGACAAAGGATTTCGAGGAGCTGGAAAAATAATAGCAGTGCTTGACGAAGGGTATAATTTAGTCAATACCTTGCCTGGTTTTGACAGTTTGCGCAAAACAGGACGCATAGTAGATACTTACAATTTTAATCTCGATACTAGCGATGTTTATGGGTATTCAGGTCATGGTACAGAAGTATTGAGTACCATGGCAGGCATACTCAATGGCAGCTATGTAGGTACTGCGCCAGACGCGCAATACGCCCTATATATTACCGAAAACGGAACTTCGGAACAACCATTCGAAATGGATAACCTCGTTGCCGGTATGGAGCGTGCAGATAGCATTGGTGCCGATGTCATTACCATTTCTTTAGGTTATAACACTTTTAGCATTGGAGGCCTTATTGCAGATTTATCTTTGTCAGCTATCAATGGGAAAAGCACTATTGCTGCAATGGGTGCCAATACGGCAACTCAGAAAGGCATATTGGTTGTAGCATCTGCTGGAAACGAAGGAGCTACTTCTTGGAACAAGATATTGACCCCAGGGGATGCTGATAGTGCCCTTACCTGCGGCTCAGTAGATGTAAACAAAACACACGCTTCTACAAGTGGTAACGGTCCTAATGCTGCCGGCTTATTGAAACCCGATGTCAGTATGATGGGGGCTCCTGGTATCGTATTCAATACTTCAGGAACAACATCGGCAGTTGGAGGCACTTCGATTGCTACACCACAATTGGCGGGATTGGCTGCTTGCTTATGGGCTACCAAACCCACGGCAACACCTTATCAGTTGCGCAAAGTAATCAAAGAAAGTGCACATATAGCTAGCAGCCCCAACAATCAATTGGGCTATGGCGTTCCGGATTTTGGCAAAGCAAGCTTGTCGCTCACAGAATGGACTGCTTTAGAAAATGGGCTCAAAGTAGCCCCTAACCCTTTTACAAATAAAATCAATGTTGCGCTTAAAGACGATTCAAATGCTACAGTAGAATGGCATATACTCGACCTCTTGGGTAAGACTATACTAAAGGGTACAGAGTATTCAACACCCTCTGCGTATAATTTTGAAATCAGAATGCCAGAGAACCTGCCTTCAGGCCTATATGTATTATCAGTACTAGTTGGTGGTAAGGCTCAAAAGTTGAAACTCCTAAGACTTTAATTCTACTTTACAAGATTTGCCAAAAGTATATTCGTAAAAATACAAAGCGAAGCGGTATTAAATTTTGCCTTTCCTTTTTCGTTTCATAATTTCGCATCTGCAAGAAGTGTAAAATTCCAGTATTAAATCAAGATAAGATTTTCAAAATGGTTGAAATTAAAGTGCCTACCGTAGGCGAGTCAATAAGTGAAGTAACTTTAGTGCAATGGCTCAAAGCCGATGGAGCATGGGTAGAGCGAGATGAAATCCTCTGTGAAATGGAATCGGAGAAAGCCACTTTTGAACTCAATGCCGAGCAGTCTGGTATATTGCACATTGTAGCCAAAGCTGGCGAAACCATTAATATTGGGAATCTTGCCTGCAAAATAGACGAAAGTGCAGCACGTCCAGAAGGTACTATTGCACCCAAAGTTTCACCTGTAGCGGAAACCCAAGCGACTCCTGTTTCAAGTGCTGTGCCTAAGCCCGAAGCATTACCGGAAGATATCAAAGCTACACCTGTAGCACAAGCTATCATGGCGGATAAAAAAGTAAAACCATCTGAAATTGCTGGCACTGGTGTTTCGGGTAAAATATTGAAGCACGATGTTTTGGAAGCATTGAATAACCCGAGTATCAAGGGCGGCGCAACTCAAGTAAGCCGTAGCGACCGTCCAGAGAAAATGAGCAACTTGCGCAAAACGATTTCGCGCAGACTGGTGGAGGCTAAAAATACAACTGCGATGCTCACTACTTTTAATGAAGTAGATATGACACGCATCATGGATGTTCGTAAAAATTACAAAGACTCATTTAAAGAATCGCATGGCGTCAGCTTAGGCTTTATGTCCTTCTTTACCAAAGCATGTTGCATAGCCCTTACTGAGTGGCCAGCGGTAAATGCCTATATTGATGGCGACCAAATTATTTACCACGAATATTGCGATATATCTATAGCCGTTTCTGCACCTAAAGGTTTGGTGGTTCCCGTTATCCGAAATGCTGAAAGTAAGAATATGGCAGAGATAGAAGCATCGGTAGTTGATCTTGCCCAAAAAGCACGCAACAATAAATTAAGCATGGAAGAGATGACAGGAGGAACTTTCACCATCACCAATGGTGGCGTATTTGGTTCTCTGATGTCCACCCCTATTATCAATATACCACAGGCAGCTATTCTTGGATTGCACAAAATTCAAGATCGCCCAATAGTAGTCAATGGCAAAATTGAAATTCGCCCTATGATGTATCTTGCTTTGAGTTACGACCATAGAATTATTGATGGTCGCGAATCGGTGGGCTTCTTGGTTCGAGTAAAAGAATTGCTTGAAAACCCTGAATTGATGCTTATCGGTAAAGACCCCGTAAAAGCATTGTTAGGTTTATAAATTCGCATTACAAATTGATTGAAGAAAGAGCTACTACATACAGCTCTTTCTTTTTGAAAAATTCTATTATCCTTGAATTTGTAAATAAAGTAACACTATGGCAGCAGCAGTCATAATGATTAGGGCAGCAAAGCCAAGAATATTTGCCATTTTGGAGTTGGTGAATTTCCCCATTATTTTTTTGTTGTTAGAGATGTGCAGAATGATAGCAATCAAAACCGGAGCTGTAAGCCCATACAGAATAGCTGAATAAATCAATGATTTAATCGGCGATATGCCTATATAATTCAGCGATAAGCCTAGTATCAGTGATAAGGCTATAATGATGTAAAAAGCTTTGGCTTCATGGAATTTTTTATCAAGGCCTTGCTCCCAACCAAAGCTTTCGGTAATGACGTAGGAAAGAGAGCCACTCAAAACGGGTATCGCCAAAAGTCCGGTGCCAATAATACCAATTGCAAAAAGCAAATAAGCGAGATTGCCCGCTAATGGTTTTAATGCCAATGCAGCTTGCTCTACAGTATCTATCTGATGAACACCACTATTGAATAATACAGTGCCCGTTGTTAAAATGATAAAAAACATCACCAAGCCCGAAAAAGACATTCCAAAATCAACGTCTTGCTTCATCTCGTGAATGATTTTTTTGTTCACGACCAGATGTTTTTTCTTATGTTTCATTTCTTCTACTTCCATAGAAGCTTGCCAAAAGAAAAGATAAGGCGAAATGGTAGTACCCAATATGCCTACCAGTATACCGATAAATTCTTTGTTGAATTTTATATTTGGAATAAAAGTAGACTTTAAAATGTTGCTCCAGTCTTGTTTATGCAAAAAAGGAACGACTAAATATACCAGCAATACGATGCACAGATACTTTAAGATAGAAGCAATTTTTTGATAGGGTAAATAAATAATCAGTATCAGCAAGAGAATAGTAAAAAGAACACTAAAAAATGTAGCATCAATTTTTGGGAATAACATATTGCCTACAGCCCCCATACCTGCTATATCTGCGCCAATATTCATGATGATAGCAGGAAAGCTAAAAAGCAACATTAAGTACAAAACTGGCTTGGGGTAATGTTTTTTAAGCGTACCCGCTAATCCATTAGAAGTAACCAAGCCAATTTTAGCACACATTTTTTGGATAGAAGCCATCAAGGGAAAGGCAATCAAAGCAGTCCATAAAGTGGATAAGCCGTAAGCTGCCCCTGCTTGCGAGTAAGTAGCAATTCCCGATGGGTCATCATCACTTGCACCCGTAATGAGCCCCGGGCCTAAGCGCTTCCAAAAACGGGTTAGTATATTTGATTTTCTATTTATGCTCATAAACGAATGATACTATCAAAGCACCATCTAAAGTTACCATTATTACCGATGAAGTTGTTATTACAAAAAGGGAAGCTGAATTCAATCTTGAAGAGCAACAGTATGTATGATGCTGCATTCCTCAGAAGGATGGTTAGAAATCTTGAGCATTAAAGAGTAATTCAGACCGAATTAAAATATCCGGAAAGGGGCTTAGTGTTTTTTTGTTTGTTCAAAAAATAGAAAAATAATTGGCTAAAAATTATAAAATGCAGCCTTGCGGGGTTACATTTGAGAATAGTTTGAGAAAATAATCTATTCAAAAATCTTTTTTCAGAATGAAAAAATTAATTACGCTTACAGCTCTTTTAGTTTCGGGCTTTTCGGCAGTTTCTATGGCACAAACTTATCAGGTGAAAAGCAATAGGTGCTTTGCTGACGTTGATGGCGATGGTAAAGATGATTATATTGTGCTTACGGGCAACCCTGCTCAACCTACTGTAAATGTTCATTTGTCTAATAATTTGACATTTAATACTGTACCAGATATTGTTGCCCATCCTACGCTGTACAGCAACTTGGTTGGTTCAAGTTATTTTGCAGATATTAATGGTGATAAACGTGCCGATTATGTAACATTTCAAGGTAACAATCAAACTCCTCGTATCGTAGCCTATTTGTCAACAAAAGAAGGTTTTTCGAATGAATATGTGGTAAAAAGCGAACCCCTTGATAGGGGTTACGATGGTTTTCCTCGTGGATTTGCCGACATTAATGGCGACGGGCGCTGGGATTATATTACGTTTAGAGGCGATAAAAGTCGTCCTTGTATTATAGCCTATCTCTCCACAGGATATGGTTTTAATACAAATTCTTACAAAAGCTCCTCTTTGCTCGAACCTGCAAAAGAAGGTGTGATGAAAGCCTTTGCTGATATTAATGGTGATGGATTGGCGGATTATATGGATTCTTACGATGGGGATAATATCAACACGTATTTAGGCAATAAAAATGAAATGAACTTTCCATTTATCTTTCCCTACCAAAACAATTTTAGTAAACCGATTAATAAAGGTTTTGAAGATATGCCTCGTGGCTACTACGATATAGATGGCGACCACAAAGCGGATTATGTAGTATTCCGTGGTAATGAAGAAAAACCACACATATACATTCACACTTCTTATGGTAGCTTCTTCGAAGAAGAACCTATCGTTGCTCGTGAGGTAGAAAAAGGTTTGCCCGATATGCCAAATGGTTTTGCAGATGTAAATGGCGATGGCAAATGGGATTATATTGCTTTCCGTGGTACAAATACCCATCCCAAACCGGTTATTTATTTCTCCACTGGCAAAGATTTCTTGGAGCCTTGCGATGAAATGACCATAACGCTCTATAATGATGCAGCTTATAACGCTTACTTCTTGGTGCGTTATGAATTGGAAGGTATAGAAAAAGAACTACACTCCCCGGTAGTCGTTACTGGTAAAAAGTTTGAGTATAACATTCCAGAAGATGCTTACAATGTTGAAGTAATCGGTTTTTGCAATGATTGCTACGACAAACGTCGCATTTTCACAGATTTAATCAATAGGGCAGATAATCCACACAAGATTTGTTATCGAGTATTTGGTACCCAATTCAAAAAACATTGGGATTACAATGGATGTGAACCGTAAAAAGCTTATACCAACCCTTAGTAAAGACCGCATAAAGACTTTGAAACCCACGTTTATCGTGGGTTTTTTTATTACTGCCCATAACATTAAGGTTTTGTGAAACCAACACATAAAGTAAATTAGTTACATTTTTGTAAACTTAATTGCCTACTTTTGCGCAAAATTTTATAAGCCAACAATATTGCTCTGCTGTACTCTATAGATTAGTGTTGATTCTACTCGCTAATTTTTTTTACCCGGCAAAAATAGTGCAGCTTCTAAATTCAACATTTTCAAACTATTAATTTAATACAGTACCCTTTATGAATATTCGTAACATCGCTATTATTGCCCACGTTGACCACGGAAAAACGACTTTAGTAGATAAGATTATACATGCTACACAAGTTTTTCGTGATAATCAGGAAACAGGTGAGCTAATCATGGATAGCAACGACTTGGAGCGTGAACGCGGTATCACCATCCTTGCGAAAAACATCTCTGTAAACTATAAAGGCGTTAAGATTAACGTAATTGATACTCCAGGTCACGCCGATTTTGGTGGTGAAGTGGAGCGTGTGCTGAAAATGGCTGATGGCGTACTCTTGTTGGTAGATGCTTTTGAAGGCCCGATGCCTCAAACACGTTTTGTATTGCAAAAAGCGTTGAATTTAGGCTTGCACCCCATTGTTGTCATCAATAAAGTTGACAAACCCAATTGCCGTCCAGACGAAGTGCATGATGCGGTATTTGAGCTATTCTTCCAATTAGATGCTACCGAAGAGCAATTGAACTTTACAACCCTATATGGTTCTTCTAAGCAAGGTTGGTTCAATACTTCTTTAGAACAAACAGATAACATTACTGCTGTATTAGATACTATATTAGAAAAAGTGCCCGAACCTAAAGTTTCTGAAGGTACTATTCAATTACAGATTACTTCTTTAGATTATTCTACATTCTTGGGTCGTATTGCGATTGGACGTATTGCCCGCGGCACACTCAAAGAAGGACAAAATGTACAATTGTGTCGTTTAGACGGTACATTCACGAAAAGTAAAGTAAAAGAGCTTTATACATTTGAGGGAATGGGCAAAAAGCGTGTAACTGAGGTTTCTGCCGGCGATATTTGTGCTGTAGTAGGTATCGAAGGTTTCCAAATTGGCGAAACAATCGCTGATTTCGAAAATCCCGAAGCATTGGAAGTGATTCCGATAGACGAACCAACGATGAACATGCAATTTAGCATCAACAACTCTCCATTTTTTGGTCGTGAAGGTAAATTTGTTACCAGTCGTAACCTACGCGACCGCTTGATGAAGGAATTAGAAAAGAATTTGGCATTGCGTGTTCAAGATACTGAAGATGCTGATAAATTCATGGTGTTTGGTCGTGGTATTCTCCATTTGAGCGTATTGATAGAAACCATGCGCCGTGAGGGTTTTGAATTGACCGTAGGTCAACCGCAAGTAATCACCAAAGAAATAGACGGTAAAAAATGTGAACCTTATGAAGTATTGGTGGTAGATGTTCCTTCTGATTATTCAGGAAAAGTAATTGACTTGGTGACTCAGAAGAAAGGTGAAATGTTGATTATGGAGAGCAAAGGTGAAATGCAGCATTTGGAATTTGACATCCCTTCTCGCGGATTAATCGGTTTGCGTAGTAATATGCTTACGGCTACAGCAGGTGAATCAGTAATGGCGCATCGTTTTAACGAATACAAGCCTTGGAAAGGCGTAATACCAGGAAGAAGTAATGGTGTGTTGTTGTCTAAAAATACAGCTGCCACTACAGGTTATTCCATGGATAAATTACAAGACCGTGGTTCGTTCTTTATTGATGCCGGCGAAGAGGTTTATTCAGGGCAGATTATTGGCGAGCACATTAAGCCGGGCGATCTTGTAGTTAATGCTACGGAGCCTAAAAAATTGACCAATATGCGTGCCAGTGGCACCGATGATGCGAACAGGATTGCGCCTAAAGTTCAATTGACCTTGGAAGAGTGCATGGAGTATATCCAACAAGATGAGTGTATAGAGGTAACACCACAAAATATACGTTTGCGTAAAATTATGCTCGATGAAAATGATCGTGCTAAATATTCAAAAGCAATGAAAAGTTATACCAATTAGGCATTTAAAGGATACTATTTTGCTAGTGCTTTAAAAAGTGTGTCAGCGGTTCTGAAAATTGTTGATTAAATGTCCC
>JASGCQ010000080.1 GCA_030054025.1 Phycisphaerales bacterium
GAACAAAAGTAGCCATCATAGAAAAATATAAACAGAAAAGAAAGCGAACAAAACCTAATATTCCAGCCCAAAAGTACCCAAAAGAAAAAGCACCCCCCTGTTTTCAAATCACTATCAACTTTTGAGCAATAGCAATGCTTTCAAGGTAGCAAATGCCCTAATTTTGAATAATCTCGGACAACAATAATTAAAAATCAAGAAATGAATATTCGTTTTCTGGAATTTATTGATGGGCAATTTGGGTGCCCAGCACGTGTATAGATGCAAATAGTCGGAATCGCATATATGTTTTCCGACTATTATTGTGGCTTCGCCAAGAATCGAACTTGGATTTGGAGCTTCGGAAACTCTCGTACTATCCATTGTACTACGAAGCCAATTTTTTGAAGTGGGCAAAGTTATTGTTTTCTCAGTCTTTATTTTGCAAATGTCTGAGTAATTTTGAGCAGACTTTATATCAGAACAATCATGAAAAGGTTTTTGCCCCTTATCGCTGCACTTGCGGGAATGTCTGTAGTCGCAGGCATATTGCTGTCTAAGATGTCTTTTTTGGCACGCGCAAGCATGAGTATTTTTCGAAAAAAATACCAATCCTATGCTTTTATGAAAGTATGGTGGCAAGGTGCCTTCTCCTTTTTTATTGTGCTTATGCTCTTGTTGGCATTACAAGTGTATATCCAAAAGAAATGGAGCCAATTTAATTCCATTTTTGCCCAATCGGTTTGTTTGTTTTTGGCATTGGTGGGGCTGTATTTTACCTATCACGATTTCCGTACAGATATTACGCACCGTTGGGCGGGTGAGCGTTTGCATTTGGGCTTTTATCTGTTTTGGATAGCTTGGGCAACGATTTCTATATTCATGCTCTTGAGCAAGAATACAACGAAAACTATAAGTGCAGATAAAAAGGACGCATCAAGCTTGTAAACTCCTCAGTATATGTCTTGGGGGCTTTGTAGATAACCAATTTTTCGGTACTGAACTGCCCCTCTTGGAGAGATAGCAGAGCAATCACTCTGTTGGCAGCACTCTGTGCAAAAGGTTTGATTTCTAAGTGCTTCACTGTTTTCAGCGCAGTCCTGCCCAATTCATTTTGCCATTTGGGCAATTCAGATGTAGGGAGTAAAATACTGGCTATTCCATCAAGACTTAGCAGTTTGGTTATGACTTTTAATAAATCCTCAAAACCCAACTCATCATTGTGTCGTGCCAGGTTTCTTTGGCTATTGTCGCCCTTTAAGCTGTTGGTAAAGAAAGGTGGGTTGCAAATAATCATATCGTACAAAACATCGCTCTGCCATTGTTTAGCATCTACTTCATGTACACTTATCTGTCCCGAATAAATAGATTGGACAATATTTGTTTGAGCTTGCCGAAAAGCAGCAGGCTCTATTTCAATCGCATCAATATTGGCTTGCGGTTGCCGCTGTGCAATCATCAAAGCCAGTAGGCCCGTACCAGTACCAATATCTAAAATATGGGAGCAATCATTGCCTAAAGGAGTCCATGCGCCCAGTATGCAGGCATCCGTGCTTACCTTCATTGCGCAGTCGCTTTGTTCGATGCGCATACGCTTCATGTCGAAATAGTGATTACTCATTTGGCCAAATTGCTCTTGCGCTAGGCGTGGTGTCAAGGTTGGCAAACTGTCCGGCAAGCATTTTGTAATGAGCCGTAATGCCTATCATAGCGGCATTGTCGGTACAAAATTGAAAATCGGGAATGAATACTTGCCAGTTTTGAGCAGTGCCTAATTGTTGCACGGCGGCACGCAAGCCAGAGTTGGCAGATACACCTCCTGCTATACCGATTTGAGTTATCCCCAAATCTTGTGCAGCTTTTTTGAGTTGATGGATTAATATGTTGATAATGGTATGCTGTACTGAAGCACATATATCATGGAGACGCTCACGAATAAAATTAGTATTTTCTTTCTTCATTTTTTGCAAAAAATAAAGCACCGAAGTTTTGAGTCCGCTGAAGCTAAACTGATAATTGAGCATGGGCGACGAAGGGAATTTATATGCCAATGGATTGCCCAATGCAGCATATTGATCTATCAAGGGACCACCCGGATAGGGGAGTCCCAACATTTTAGCCGTTTTGTCAAAAGCTTCACCTGCGGCATCATCAATCGTTTCGCCGATTACCTGCATATCCAAATGGCTTTTGCACAAGACCAATTGAGTATGCCCTCCTGACACCGTAAGGCAAAGAAAGGGGAAACTTGGTTTGGGATTGCCAATGAAATGAGCCAATACATGTGCTTGCATGTGATGTACGGCTATGAGGGGCAGCTTGCGTGCTTGCGCAAAGGCTTTTGCAAATCCAGCACCTACCAATAAAGAACCAATCAATCCTGGAGATTGGGTAAAGGCAACGGCATGGATGTGTTCAACAGTTAATTCGGCACTTTGCAACGCAACAGCTACAGTGGGTACAATGTTTTGAATATGCGCTCTGGAAGCCATTTCGGGTACTACACCCCCATATTGTTCATGTACTTTTTGTCCCGCAATCACATTGCTCAATACAATGCCATCGGCTACAATAGCCGCACTTGTATCATCGCAAGAACTTTCAATCGCTAAAATATTCATAAGCTATTATACCCTCTTCGCTTTTTTTAAAAATCGTTCGCCTTGGTACTCTTGGGTGTTGAGAGCAGATTGTTGGTGTTAATACCTATCCGAAAGCCCGAATAATCTCTTTTTTCGCTATCCCACCCTTTCACATAGTCAACACGGAATATCCTGAATATTTTATACCCAAAATTATCCAGCCCTATAAAGGCTTCGGTATAATAACGATTATTTTCGGTGTAGAAGGTATTGGTGCCGATTAAGAAATACCAATGTGCTTGTCGGAATAGGGGCAGTTTATTCGTTAACAGTCCTTTGAGGTAATATTCTACATGCAAAGTACCATAGATTTTTTGTGTATTGCTGAAACGGTAGTAAGGCACCAATTGGAAAGATTGTAAAAAAGGTGCTGCAATGGTGTATTGATTGCCCGTCAGATGATTCATATCTGGGATGGGTACATTCTTCGCACTCAAAAATCCTCCCACAGTAGTATTGTAAGATAGGCTGCCCCAACGTTTCAAATTGAGGCGGTCTTGAATTTGTAAAGACCATTTATCATAATCGCTGATACTGTTGGCAATATTGGGTATCCCTTTTTGATAGTTGAGTGTAAAGCGGGGTTTGTTGCTGCTTTGAGGGCTTATCTTATCGGGAAATTGAGTATAAGTATAGCCCGGCTGGTAGCTGATACTAGCATTAATGGTAGCAGCATCATGCTCCGGCATGGGGACGGGCGAAATTTCGGCAGCTACATTGTCGGTATATGGGTCAAGCGTTCTTTTGCTGGTAGATGAAAAATCAGTCGTGTTTGCCAAAGGAATTCTTTTTTCATACTTAGCCGATACACTCCAGTTAAGACCATTACCATAGTTACGCTTTAGGCGTATGGCACCCAAATAACGTTCGTATATTTTAAAGAAATTTTCTTGTTGAAAAATGGATGTGTAAGTATTCAACAGTTCTTCTACGGGTTGCTCTTGGTTGAATTGAGAAATATACTTACCTCCTGCAAGGGCAATATTCCAATATCTACCCGTCCAATGTCTGTTTTCGCTGCTGTAGCTCAAGTTTACTTTTGAGTTGAAATGTGTGTTAACAAAACCATAGCGCAGATTGGCGATGGCAGTTATTGTTTTTCCGGTATCCAACTTGTGCGTAAAAGATAGAGTAGGGTCATAATTCAAGCCTTCCACCGTATTGAAATTAAAGTCGAATAGTAGAGGAGAGATATTGAATTTAGATTTATAGGCTTTGGTGCTGAATCCCGTACCCAATACAAAAATTTTGCTCAGGCTTACTTTATTCTCCTTTTTACGGAGCGAGTCTATTCTTTTAGGGTCTGTTGTTACTATGTGGAGGCTGTCTTTGTAGTCATAATTGCGCAATTCATCCATTTCCAGAGCCAGAGGTCTTTCTGTTTTCCAATAATCACTATCTCTTTTGTTGGCATCGCGCTGATAAGCAATGGTAATTTTTTGGTTGAATATGCTATCGGGAATAGCTTCGTTGACTTTTTGATTGTCATAAACAGTTACAAAATTGCCTGAAAGGTCAAATCCTAAAAAATTCATTGTAGGATAATAAACTTGGTTTTTTATCACCCACAAGTCGTTAGCCATAGGGATATACTGTTGTTCCACCTTCATTGTATCCAAGATATCCAAACCTTGCTTTTGGGTAATCAGTACCTGAATGCTGTGTATTGCCCAGTCGTCTTCTACAATATAGATGTCGCCCACAAAACAACGTTCGAAGCCTCGTTTAGGGGTCAATTTGATTTTATAAATCGTCTTGTCATTTTCTCTAAAATTGCCCAGTAGTTTGTAGCTGTAATACTTGAGTGCTGTTTGGCTAACAGGCGATACAAAAGAACCAACAATGCTCACATTGTTTTCATAAAAATTGATAATTGAAGGTACGTTGCCCATACCTACACCATTCGGATTACCACTTTCTTTTACCGAACGAATAATCAATTTATTTTTATTGCCCTTCGTATAATAATCTGCTATTTCTTCACAAAGATAAATCACTCCTTTCCCCGCACTATCCAATCCCATACTGTCTTTCATATCTTTTTTTTCTTTACCCTTAATTCTGACTCCCATGATTTTCTCTGGTGTATTTCTATTCCGCAACACGCCTTTCAAATAAATACTGGTCTGGAAAGATTGGAGCTGATTGAGGTGTGTTTGACGTTTTTTGATTGCGTTGCGAATAATGCGATAAGCAGGGTCTTCGCCATTAGATTTTACGACTACATCTTTGAGGTCGTAGCCTTGTATAGAGAGTGTGAAATTATGCTCAATCGTTTCGTTTGCACCTATGTTGATACTAAAAAAAGATTGTTTGTAACCGATGTATTGCGCCACCAATTGGTATTTGCCCTCGGGCAAATTGAGTGTATAGATACCTTGGGCATTAGCACTGGTGCCTATGGTAGTTCCTTTTACAATTACGCTGGCAAAGGCAAGCACATCGCCATCTTCGTCTATGATTTTACCGCTTATTTTGCCAGCACTTGCAGTCAAAGTTGCAGCCAAAAACAGTATGGTGGCGAGCCCTAATCGAAAAACAGTATTCATTTTATAATGCTTTGAAGACAAGATTTAAAAAAAAACAATCCGAGAAAAAATCAAGTGTAGTCGAATGCTTGCCCAAAATTAAAATAGTTGCAAAACCGAGCTACTAAAATAAACCATTGATTTGCGCGTTGATTTTACTCAATACTTCGGCAAAATCTTCTTTGTTTTCTTCGAAATTCAATTGGTCTAAATCAATAATCAACAGAGGCCCGTCTTTGTAGTTTGCAATCCACTTGTTGTAAAATTCATTGAGCCTTTTGAGGTAGTCCAAGCGGATATTCTCCTCGTATTCTCTGCCTCGCTTTTGGATTTGATCAACCAATTTCGGTACCGAAGCCTTTAGGTAAATCAATAAATCAGGCGGATTGATGAGTTGTTTCAGGTTGTTGAAAAAAGACTGATAATTTTCAAAATCTCGTCCCGACATCAAGCCCATCTCATATAGGTTGGGCGCAAAGATTGCGGCATCTTCATAGATGGTGCGGTCTTGAATTACAGATTTTTTGCCTGCCTTGATAGCTAATTGTTG
Organism: Phycisphaerales bacterium; assembly: GCA_030054025.1. GTDB lineage: Bacteria > Bacteroidota > Bacteroidia > Chitinophagales > Chitinophagaceae > Rurimicrobium. The sequence goes on from JASGCQ010000080.1 coordinate 5,700, forward strand.
GCGAATGCGGCTATTCAAAAAGTACATTTGTACATTGAACGACCATCGTGGCATATCCTCATAAAAGTCTGCCAGATAAGGATTGTGCTCCACATCTTCGAAATAAGGCTCCCACCCATATTGTTTGGCAAGCATTTCTGTAAGTGTGGTTTTGCCTGCACCGATATTGCCTGCTACAGCGATGTGTTTGGGAGTAGATTTTGAAGCCATATTGCCGTTTAAGAATTGGGACTGCAAAATAGGCAATTAAAAGCGGTTAATGAACAAAAAGAAGGGACAATTTTATGAAAATTGTCCCTTCAGAAGAATTCTTTTTTAAGGCAAATTATTGTACCGAGATAGATACTGTTTTGGGTGCTTCTTTCTCTTTTTTAGGAAGGCGAACACTCAAAATGCCATTGTCATAAGTCGCTCCGATAGCTTCAGCGTCTATTGAATCGGTGAGCGTAAAGCTGCGCAAGAACGATTGCATTTTAAATTCTTGACGCAACCATTTTTCGGCACTTTCCTTCGCTTCTTCCTGATGTTCAAAAGATACCGTTAATACATTTTTATCCACCTCAATTTTGAAATCTTCTTTCTTCAATCCTGGTGCTGCTACTTGTACCTCGTATAGGTCGGCCGTTTCTTTTATGTTTACCGACGCTTTGCGACTAGGTTTGTTGTAAAAGTTCAAGTCGGTTTCGTTGCCAAAGATGCCGTCCAATAATTGTGTAAAATGAATAGGATGTGCCATAAATCTTGATTTGTTGTACATAGTTTTTGAAATTTTGATTGTTTATAAATTTGTTGTTTACAATCTATTCTTCAAACTAAATACCAGACAAAAAATACAGACAAATTGTCTGCATTTTTAAAATCCAAGTGCCATTATTGCCGATTTTTCAAATTTAGGCGGCAAAAAGTCCATTTTAGTCCTTGCGCACCAACTTCATAAAGCTGGTAGGTTTAATAATCAGTGGGAATTTTTCAAGCGTTACATCTGAGGGGTCTAATCCGAAACCGCGTTCTTCGGACAAGCTGAATTTTTTGAGTAAGAAATAACCGCGCATGATCAGGCGTTCGTATAGCGGCAATTCGTTTTCGAGCGATAAGAATTTTTCGATGACGATGAATCGGAAATCGCCTTTTACATTGTTTTTGCTCAAAGACTCATAACGGCTCACAATATTCATCTCTTTGTTGTTTACCATATCCTCCACTACTTTTCGGAACATCATTTGTATGCGTTGGTCTACACGGAATCCTAATCTGAACTCTATTCGAATCACTTCGTTAGGTATAATGGTTTGTACCGAATACTCCATGGTATAAGGGTCGTCCATTACATTGACGTGTACAAACCAGTAGATGTCGGCTCGTTTGGGTTTGCGAATGAGTATAGAGTGAATGATTTTATGCTCAATTTCTTTAGGGTTATTGGCACTAGTGAGATACACTAAATGGGTAGAATATTTGGGTATTGATTTATCGTTGCTCAATTCTTGCAGAATACCAATATAATCATCCAAGCGCACAAATTCCACATACCTGTTTTTTATTTTGCGAGAGCGATACCAAACAAACATACACAAGAACAATAAGCCTGCAACTACCAAGGTGACAAAACCACCATGCGGAAATTTCTTTAAGTTGGCTATCAAAAATGAAACTTCAATAGTTAAGAATAGCGTCAGATAACCGACAATGGCTATAGTTTTGATACGATGGATAAACAAATAGTTGGCAAATAAAATCGAGGTCATAATCATACAAATAGTTATCGCCAAGCCATAGGCGGCTTCCATATTGGATGATTTTTCAAAATACCAAACCATAGCAAAACAACCAACAAACAGCAATTTGTTGATGCCGGGTATATAAGATTGTCCTCTTTCGATCGTTGGGTAAAGGATTTTCATTTTGGGCCAAAGGTTGAGCTTGACCGCCTCGCTGATCAGGGTAAAGGAGCCAGAAATCAAAGCCTGACTGGCTATGATAGCTGCCATGGTAGCTATAATAATGCTGAAGGGCAGAAACCATCCGGGTACTATTGAGTAGAAAGGATTGAGCTGAGCAGATCTCCATACCTCACCCTTGTGGGTCAGTAAAAATGCCCCTTGTCCAAGATAGTTTAGCACTAAGGTTAATTTTACAAATACCCAAGAAGTGCGAATATTATTGCGTCCGCAATGCCCTAAGTCGGAATACAAAGCCTCGGCTCCTGTAGTACATAAAAATACCGAACCTAAAATCCAAAAGCCGCTGGGGTATTGTGTCAATAATTGTATGGCATAAACAGGGTTGAACGCTTTGAGGATGGTCCAATCCATACTGATGTTAGAAATACCCAAAATGCCCAACATCACAAACCACACCATCATTATGGGGCCAAACATCTTGCCAATCCAAGCAGTACCAAATTGTTGGAAAATGAATAGTACTATTAAAATAAACATTACGATACGAACAATCAATCCATCCGGTATATATCGTAACCTGGGAATATTGCGCAAGCCCTCCACTGCCGAGGCAATAGAGATGGGAGGGGTTATCATACCATCAGCAAGCAGAGCTGCACCGCCAATCATGGCGAGTATAACAGCCCATTTGCCATGGCGTCGTACCAGTGCATACAGCGAGAAGATGCCTCCCTCGCCTTTGTTGTCGGCTCTTAAAGTGAGCGACACATATTTAATTGTTGTTTGTAGCGTGAGCGTCCATATTACACAAGACAGGCTACCAATAATTAATAATTCTGAAATTTCTTTACCGTCACAAATGGCGTTGAATACATAAAGCGGTGAAGTACCGATGTCTCCGTAAATGATACCTAAGGCTATTAATAAACCTGCGGCGGAGACCTTATTAGCAGTTTTGATCACAAAAAATTTGTCTTAATTTTTATAAAAAAGACGAGCGCAAAATTAAGTCTAAAATTTAATTTGTACTACATAATTCAGTTTATTTTAATTGATATTGTTATAACTAAATAACCGAATTACTGAATGCCCTAATTATTTACCTTTACGTCTGCAAAATAAATTTTTTGCCTCCTCGAATAATGCTCAATACAATAGAATCTGCAATAGAAGACCTTAAAAAAGGCAAATTACTGATAGTAGTAGATGATGAAGACCGCGAAAATGAAGGTGATTTTGTGACTACCGCACGCAATGCAACACCTGAGGTGATTAATTTTATGTCCAAATATGGTAGAGGATTGATTTGCGCTCCCTTGACTGCCCAGCGTTGCGATGAATTGAACTTGAATTTGATGGTGAAAAACAATACTGTCTTGCACCAAACTCCTTTTACCGTTTCGGTAGATCTGATTGGGCATGGATGCACCACAGGCATTTCTGCGCAAGATCGCTCTAAAACAGTTCAAGCACTCATCAACCCCGATACAAAGCCCGAAGAATTAGGTCGCCCTGGACATATCTTCCCACTCCGCGCTCGTCCCGAAGGCGTGTTGCGCCGTTCTGGTCATACAGAGGCAACTGTAGATTTGGCAGTATTGTCAGGGCATGAACCCGCTGGTGTTTTGGTCGAAATCATGAACGATGATGGCACAATGGCTCGTATGCCTCAACTCCTCGAAATCGCAGCAAAATTTGACCTTAAAATTATTTCAATCAAAGATTTAATTGCCTATCGCTTAGAAAAAGAAAGTTTGGTAGAAGAGATAGTGACCGTAGATATGCCCACCAAACATGGTGATTTTAAATTGGTGGACTTTAAACAAACCAGCACTGGCGAGCAACATTTGGCACTCATAAAAGGGACTTGGGAAAAGGACGAACCAGTATTAGTCCGTGTACATAGCTCTTGTGTTACTGGCGATGTGTTGCATTCGCTTCGTTGCGATTGTGGCGATCAGTTGGAGGCTGCCATGAAAATGGTCAATGCAGAAGGCAAGGGGGTTGTGCTCTACATGAATCAAGAGGGTAGAGGGATAGGCTTGACCAACAAATTGAAGGCTTACAAGCTGCAAGAAGAAGGTAAAGATACGGTTGAAGCTAATTTGGCTTTAGGCTTTAAAAATGATGAACGCGATTACGGTGTTGGAGCACAAATTTTACGTCATTTAGGTGTTTCGAAAATCAAGCTCATTAGCAACAATCCTAAGAAACGTGCAGGATTGCTCGGCTATGGTTTAGAAATTGTCGAATGCGTATCTATTGAAATTGTGGCTAATCCGCACAACGAATTTTACCTCAAAACCAAACGCGACAAACTCGGACACAATATAATGAAGTAGTTTTTTGATATAAAAACTAGTAAATCTAACCCCTAAAAAAGCAAAGAAAAGATGTTGCCAACCAAATGTAATGCACAGCATCAAAACAAACTTCGATAAGCTTTTCCAGATTACAAAACCATATTGATCAGATTACAGCTTCAATCAATCGGATAATCTACAATTCTATCCCAAAAGTCCCAAAATGAGCGATTTCGAAATGATTGCCTTATCGCTCTGCGCAGAGGCTTTAAGTATTGATTTTGAAAATCCCTTTTGGAAAAATTCATCCTTACCTTTGGGTTCTACTTCGTTTCTTATGGGTAAAGGTTTAGTTTACCATGATACAACAGGATAGCAGCTTTAAAATTTTCAAATGTTCTGTACCCTTTTGCACTTAGTT
>JASGCQ010000081.1 GCA_030054025.1 Phycisphaerales bacterium
TTACGCATCTAACAAAATTGGGTGTTTTTAATACCGTTGCGTTAGATTTGTGAACTTACGGTACCTATAAAACTCTATTTATAACAGAAGAAAAAAAATATATAGCTAAATTATTCGGGTTTTAACTCTGGGTGTCCCAGTGTCGAAAACAGGAAGAAATTTTAGCTATTCAAACCAAAATAAACGCCAGACCAAGAAAAAAATCAAACTACTTTTCGCCAATTAAACTATTTTTACAAGCTGTTGCATTTCAAACTTGAATTCAGCAGCCCCTCATAATACCCGCTCATATCTCTGACCAATCGTTCGTAAGAGAAGCGTTCTTTTACAAAATGTTCGCCGGCAATACCAAATTCGATTCTTTGTTCTTCGTTGGTAACTAATTGTAAGAGTCCTTGGCAAAAAGCATTTACATCATTTGTCGGTACAATGATGCCTGTTTGTTGATGCAGCACTGCATCGGCTACACCGCCCACTTGGGTGCTCACTATGGGTTTGCCTGCCGCTTGAGCTTCGATTAGAGAAACGGGCGTACCCTCGTTGTGCGAGGTAAGAGCCACAATATCTAGTCCAGAAAATACCACATCCATCTCGGTAAGCCATGAGGTGCAAATGGCTTGTGCCGCTCTAGCTTGCTCTGGGAAGTAGGCGTAATCAATATGGGCTGCGGTCAATTCTTGCTCGGTTTGGGCACGCATATCGCCATCGCCTATGATGAGGAAGCGTAGCTTATGGCCTGTTAGGGTTAGTAGTCTGGCGATGGCGGCTACAAAAAGGCTATGGTTTTTGACGGGTACGATGCGCCCCACTATGCCTATGGCTATTTCGCCTTCGGTGATGCTGTATTGATTGCGGAAGGCGGCTCGTTTGGCTTCTTTGTTTTGTTGAAATTTATCGAGGTCTAAGCCTAAGGGAATGACTTTGATTTTGTCTTCGGGGCATATTTTATAGATGCCGCTCAATTCTTGCTTTTGGGTATCGCTGATGGCAATAATCCCCGACGACTTGCGAGCTAAGTAGCGTTCTATTTGAATGAAGGCATTGGTTTTTGTCTTACCAAAATAACTGTGAAATACATGTCCGTGAAAAGTATGAACGATCACAGGGACTTTGCAGGCAGAGGCTGCTAATCGCCCTATCGCTCCTGATTTGGCTGCATGAGTGTGTACAATATCGGGCTTGAATTCTTGTATGATTTTTTTGATATCGTTGTAGGCTTTTCGGTCTTGGGCGATATTGATATCCCGTTTCATGCTGGATACTACCACAGGTTCGATACCTAGGTTTTCGGCAAGGTGCATGGCATCTTGCTCGTGTTCGTCTTTGCCCCCGATGACGAGCATGGTTTCGTACTCGGGTGCCATATACTTGCTGAGGTAGGTGGCGTTGAGCGATGGCCCGCCGATAATCAGCCTATTGAGGATGCGTAAAATTCGGGGCATAGGCTAGGCAATATATTTTTTCCACCAATATTGAAAAACGATTAATGCCCAAATGGTAGCATGGCTGTCTTCGGGATTGTTGCTTCTCAGTTTCAGTTTTAGTGTTTCAATATGTTGTACGTCAAAAATGCCTTGCTGTGCCACAAAGCTTTTTTCGAGAAGATCGTTGTTAATGAGTCCCCAGAGTTCATTGCGAAACCAGTCGAGAAGAGGGATTTCGAAACCATGTTTGGGGCGGTTGTACAGCTCGGGTGGCAGCATGTCTCTAAAGGCATCTTGTACAATTTTCTTTTTCATGCTTCCATCAATTTTATAGTTGGAGGGTAGAGCAAAGGCATAGTCAACCACTCTCTTGTCTAAAAACGGGCTGCGCACTTCGATACTGTTCGCCATGCTCATCATATCTACTTTTACAAGCATGTCGCTGAGGAGTACTAAATTGACATCGGTCAATAGCACTTCGTTAAAATCATCGGATTGTATGGCTGCCAGTATTGCCTCTTTTTCGCCTCGCAACAGTTGAAAATCTACTTTTGCTAAGCTGTTGGGGTGCAATAGGGCGGAGGCTTCATGGGGTGTATTAAAACTTGCCCAGCGCCAATATCGCTCTTGGGTGCCGAGTTTTGCTCCTTCGGCAAAACGGTTGAGTTGGCGAAAAAGGTTGGTGATTTTGTTGTTGCGGCTGTGGGGCAATAGGTGCCATAAGGGGGCGCCTAATTTGACCAGTGTTTTTGCCAAAGAGGATTGCCTCATTTTCCACTCGGCGGCGTGCTTATTATATCCCGAAAATACTTCATCGGCGCCATCGCCACTGAGGGCAACAGTGACATGTTTTCGTGTATTCTTGCTGAGGATATACACGGGTAGGGCAGACGAGTCGGCAAAAGGCTCGTCAATATAATCGAGTACGCCAAAAAGATGCTCCAGAAAATCGTTGTTGGATAAGGAGAAGACGTGGTGATTGGTATTGTACTTTTTGGCAACTAATTGAGCATATTGGGTTTCGTCGAAAAATTTATTGTCTTTGTAGCCTACAGAAAAGGTATTGAGCTTGTCGGTATGCCTACTGGCTAGCGCTACAATGACGGAGGAGTCTATACCTCCGCTGAGAAATGCGCCCAGCGGAACGTCTGATATCATTCTTTCTTGCACCGATTCGTCCATCTTCTGCACCAGCTTTTCTTTTGCTTCTTGGTAGGTATATTGCCTGTATTGTTCTGGAAAGCATTGAGGGGTGTAAAAGGCTTGATATTGCTTCAAACCTTTTTTGCTCAAGATCATAAAATGACCAGGCTTCAACTTAGAAACGCCTTCTATCATGCTTTGCGCTTGTGGTACATAGTTGAGTTGGAGGTATTGGTGTAGGACGCTGAAATTGATTTTGCGAGGTACATTCCATTCCAACAGTGCTTTCATTTCGGATGAAAAGGCAAAGCTATTGGGCTGATGATAATAGAGTAGGGGTTTTTTGCCCAAAGGGTCGCGGGCAATAATCATCTGCCCTGTGAGGGTATCATAAAAGCTAAAGGCAAAGAAGCCATGCAGCCACACCAGGCAATCGATACCGTATCGGATGAGCAAATGCAATAGCACTTCGGTATCGGAGTGGGTTTGGGGTTGACCATTTTCTGCCCAGTATTCGGATAGGTATCGATCGGATAATTCTTTGTAGTTGAAAATTTCTCCGTTAAAAACGATGACATATCGTTTGTCGGGGCTTTTCATGGGCTGTGTAGCGGCAGCAGAAGTGTCTATAATAGAAAGCCTGCGGTGTCCTAGTGCCACAGTTTCATTGATAAAAATATCCCCTTTGTCAGGCCCTCTTAAAGTTAATTTTTCGTTCGATTGCTGTACATTTGCAATAATAGATGCAGATGAAGTATTGAAAGAGTAAAATCCTGTAATTCCGCACATGAAAATAAATAGATTAAATAATCCCACTAAATCAGAAGAGAATATCGGATGCAATTTATAACATTAATGGATTATTTATTGCTACCTTTTTATCTAGTAATAATATACATCCTTGCTAATAATTTCAGGAACAAATATTATCCCTCTGGTCATCCATGGCGCAAATATTTTATTCCGGCATTGAACGTTAAAATTATAGGAGCTTTATTTATCGGATTCATTTACCAATATTATTATGGAGGCGGCGATACGGCTTATTACTTTGTTCAGTCTAAGGTAATCAACGAGGCTATTGCCCAAAATCCCGTAAAGGGATTTATGCTGATGTTGCATATCCCAACTATTTACCAAGGTGATTTTCAAATGTACGTTTCCCGCATTGAGTGGTATAGTGGTTTGAATATGTATTTGGTGATTGCTATAACGGCATTTATTAATTTATTTACGTTTACCACATTTTTGCCTACTTCAATTGTCTTTGCCTGCATTAGCTTTACGGGTGTTTGGGCCTTGTTTCGCACTTTTGCCTTGCAATATCCTCAGTATCTGAGGCAAGTAGCCGTTGCGATGTTATTTATTCCCAGTTGTTTTATTTGGGGTTCAGGCATCTTTAAAGATACGCTCTGTATGTTTGGTTTGGGTTGGCTGACCTATGGTGTTTTTCAAATGTTGGTTCAGCGTAACTTTAAAGTGTCGAATGTTATTTTGTCCGTTATTTCATTTTATGTTGTTTTTATTGTGAAGGTCTACATCTTGTTGGCATTTGTGCCAGCATTGTCTTTATGGGTTGTTTTTATGTACTCTAATAAGTTCAAAAGTAAGTTTACGCGTTTTACACTCAAATTGTTGTTGGCAGGCATTACTATTTTAGGCTTGTATCTGTTGTCTGTCAAGTATGCTCAAGAATTGGGCGGTTATTCTCTGGATAATATTTCGAAAACGGCCGAGGTTACTCGAAGCTATGTATTTGGCGAATCGGGTAGAAATGATGGTTCGGGCTATGACTTGGGTGAAATTGACCCTACTTTGTTTGGAATGATTAAAGTGATGCCCAAAGCACTCTTGGCGGCACTCTATGGCCCATTTGTTTGGCAAGCAAGAAAGGTGATTGTTATGATGAATGCTTTGGAGGCTTCTATCTTTCTCATCGTGAGTATTAGAATTGTAATGAGGATTGGACTCAGGCGCATTTGGAAAGTAATTAGTTCAGACCCGAACATTCAATTTTTCTTAGTGTTTACGCTCATATTTGGATTTGCAATAGGTCTTACCTCTGGCAATTATGGGTCTTTATCTCGGTATAGGATACCTTGTTTGCCCATGTTTGCCTTGTCGTTGATGCTGATTTATTACAAAGCAGAGCAAAAGGGGCGAATGTTATTTTCCAGTTTGAAGTTTTAGCGGAGCGTTTATAATTTGATTGAAGAAAGGAGATTATCACATGAGCAGACTATCTTTTGCTGCCGTTTTACATATTCGTTATTTATCGCATTGCCTTTGCGATATGCAATAAATATTATCCTACGGGCTATCATAGGCATCAATATTTTATTTATGGATTGGGGGCTGAAGATAGCAGGGGTTTTCTTTATCGGTCTTATTTATCAATACTATTTAGCAGTGGAGATACAGCATATTATTTTTATCATTCAAAAGTTATCAATAGTACCTTTTCTGAGTCTATCGTAAAATGGTTTAGCAGATTCTTTCATATCCCAAGCACTTTTGGCGGTGAGTATCTCAACCATACCTCTAAAATGGAATGGTATAATGATATGAGACCTACTTACAATCGCCCTGTTTTACTCAATAGGGCTATACGTTGTGTATTGCGACAATGGGAATCCAATATCAGTATCGAAGTCATTGTAATAGATGATTGCTCTTTGAAAAAAACAAGGTTATAGACCAATGGCAACTAATATTTGGTCTGCATACTTATCCCCCTGTAATCTTTTCCAATTTTTTTTTAGAATATACAAGCTTAGATTTAGTACATAATTTTAGAGCCGCTGCTAGTCAAAAAGCCCTAAGAAAGCAGATTTTTGAGAATCAATACTGTATTGCGCAACTATTTTTTTGCGCCCCTTTTCGCCCATGCACACTCTGAGCGTAGTGTCCATCAAGAGCTTTGTAAGTCCTGCTTCCCAAGCATCAACGCTTTCGGCAAGGAATCCATCTTGTTCATCATCAATAATCAATTGATTGACCCCCACGCCATTGGCTATAGCAGGAATGCCCAATGATAAATATTGAATCAGTTTGAAGCCGCATTTGCCTTCGCTCCAAGCATCGCTTTTTAAAGGCATGATCCCAATATCCATTTTCAATAAATCTTCGATTTCAGTCTGCTCGTTCCAAGGGCAATAAGTCCAATTTTTCAACACCAGACTAGGCTTTTTATCGGCAATGACCAGAAAATTAAAGTCAAATTTGCTTTGCAAATTTTGCAATACAGGTATGATGTCGTCCAAGAATTTAAGAGTAGAATGGCTGCCTGTCCAGCCCACCACCAAGTTGTCGGGCTGATGCTTTTTGATTTGATTGTATCGGCTGACGGTATTGACTACAGTTGGTATTTTGACAAGATGTTTTGCTCCAGATTTTTCTGCAAAAGCACAGAGATAATCGTTGCCCGCAGATATTTTATAAGACCATTTGCAAATATATTTTACCTTCCAAAAACATTTTACCAACGCAGCAATTTTATTCTGCTCCGAGGTATTGGGTATCCAAATAGCATCATCAAAATCGTAAATGATTTTTTTGCCTAATACCTGAGATAAGAACCATTCAAATACGGGAGGTCCCAAAGGTGCTGCTTCGCGGTGAACAAAAATATAAGGATAGCGGTAGGCACGAAATAGAATCAGGAAAATGCGTTGTAGATAGCTTTTGCTGATACCCCAAGCTTTATGGAATAAGTTGCCTCGCTTGTATAACACATTCCAAACAGATTCGCTCATAAATGGAGCCAAATCGTAGCCTATTTGAGCTTCATCTAATATAAACAATAAATTTTCTACTCTAAATCTTTGCGATGCCGCTCGGTGGAGCGGGTAGGGGAGTAAAAATAAGATTTTCTTTTGAGGCATTACTCTGCTGCTTTAAGAATAAAATATTGTATGCCTAATTCATAAGATTCTAAGCCCAACCCCGAGATGCTCCCAACACATTTGCTGCTGATGTAAGAGGTCTTACGAAACTCTTCCCTTGCCATGATATTGGAAATATGTATTTCTATCGTCGGGATTTTTATTGCGGCAATGGCATCTGCAATGGCTATACTGGTGTGCGTATAGGCTCCCGCATTGATGAGTATAGCATCTATACCATCCTTGATCAGTTGGTGCAAATAATCAATGATGCCACCTTCTATATTACTCTGATAATAAGATAATTGTATATGACTGTATTTAGAACTGAGTGCTGCAAAATAGGATTCGAAACTCGATTTGCCATACACATCGGGTTCGCGAGTGCCCAACAAATTGAGATTGGGTCCATTGATAATAGCGATTTTCATAAAACCTAATTGCTTTTTCAAGCGGCAAGTTACTTATTGCGGCTTGTTTTTTTCAATACTTAATTTAATTTGATAGTTGTAGGTTACTAAAAAAGCATTTAAATTTCATAAGTTTGAGTTTGAGACAAAAAACGAGAAGATTAAATGCTTATGGAAGACAAAATTATAGCGATTATTGCTTTATTGATGATGTATTAAAAACGATGAATCATCAAGTAGATATACGCCGTAGGGTTTCAGATAGTGAGATATTGACAACAGCCATATACAAAAAAGCAATCACAACTCAAAACCAAAATGAGCAAGCAGTAGAAGCTACTATCAGCAACATCAAGAAGCTATTTCCAAGAAGCATACACGCAATAACACTTAATAGATTTCTTATAAAAATCACTTGTTTTATACGCATAGAACAGTTTTAACCCTAGCTTTTAAATAGCAACTTGAATTCATTATTGAAAAAATAGCTCAGTGTTATACCTGCAAATGTTGGCTTGTAGTTGTCAAGTTTCACAAGGTTTTTTATCGGATAACAGTGATACCAATATAGCATTTCAGTATTAAAATGTTAATTTTTACAATGCTGTATGATTATCAAATTTTTTCCTTTCAGCTTCACCTATCTTTGCGGCGCAAAATACAAATACTTAAAACATATTTATGTCAAACGTAACATTCACAATGATTAAACCCGATGCCGTTAAAAACGGTAACATCGGTAACATTCTTCAGATGATCAACAATGCAGGTTTTCGCATTGTAGCTATGAAATACACCAAACTAAGCCTTGAGCAAGCAGGAAAATTTTATGAAGTACACAGTACTCGTCCATTCTATGGCGAATTGACTCAGTTTATGAGCAGCGGACCAATTGTAGCGGCTATTTTAGAAAAAGACAATGCAGTTGCCGATTTTCGTACCCTAATCGGTGCTACCAATCCTGCTGAAGCTGCGGAAGGCACTATCCGCAAAAAATATGCTAGCTCTATCGGAGAAAATGCAGTACACGGTTCTGATAGCGATGAGAATGCCTTAATCGAAGGAGCATTCTTCTTTAGCGGTTTAGAAAAAGGCTAACCTTATTGATTTTTAATATTCAATGCAAATCCCGAAAGCGACAGTTTTCGGGATTTTTTGTGTCCAATCGATCCTTATTGTGCAATAAATACTGGGATTTGTACTTTATGCCTTAGAGTATTGATGGTTTCTCCAAAAATGATGTCGAGTACACTATGGTGTCCGTGACTGCCCACGATGAGTAAGTCTGCTTGCTCATCATGTACAATTTGGCTAATAGCTTTTACCCTGTTTTTGAAGCCAATCTTACCTTTGGCGCTTATTCCTTTTGCTGCAAACAAGGCGAGGTAATGATCCATTATTTTTTGATCTTCTTGCGTTTCGTGGTCATGCGCTTCTTCGCCAATTGCTTTTGCCGATGCACTTTCTACTACATGTATCAGGATGAATTTGGAGTTCGCTTCTGCCAGTTTCAGCGCATAAGCAATAATGGCTTTGTCGTTGATGCCGAAATCAACTGCCAACGCAATTTTGCCAAAGGATTTTGGAAGCATACTTTCCATACTTTCTAAATCATGCTTGTGCATATTGATGCTGTGCGCCTTTCTGTTTTTAAGAAATAGGGGGTAAAAAGTAGTGATGATGAGCAAGAGTATGAATCCTGCAACAAACAAGACACAAAGTGCCTGAATCCCAAAATTATCAGTTCCCAAAACCCAGTCTTGCCCCGTTTCAAACAATTGCCAAAGATTGAGTGCAATAATGATAATGGCTACTGCCCAACTGAGTATTTTGGTTTTGGTGTCGATAGCAAATTCTCCCATGCGCACTTTGTCGCTCACAAAATGGATGAGTGGAATAATGGCAAAAGCCAATTGCATACTGAGGATTACCTGGCTAAAGATGAGCATGTTGTTCACCTCTTTGTCGCCCATAATGACAATGACAATAATCGCCGGAATGACAGCCAACAGGCGTGTAATGAGTCTTCTTACCAATGGGTTGATGCGCAATTGCAGATAGCCCTCCATTACAATCTGACCGGCTAAAGTACCCGTTACCGTAGAGCTTTGCCCAGCGGCAATCAAGGCGATGGCAAACAGATGCGATGAGCATTTGTTGCCTAGCATAGGCGATAATAATTTGTGGGCTTCTTCCATCGAGGCGATTTGGTGCAAGCCTGCTTTGAAAAATACGGCTGCCGCCAATACCAATATAGCGGCATTCACGAAGAAAGCCAGATTGAGGGCAATAGCACTGTCAATTACATTGTATTTGATGGATTGGAGAATAGACTTTCGGTCTGTACCTGTTTTTCGAGTCTGAACCAATGCCGAATGCAGATACAAATTGTGTGGCATTACTGTGGCTCCAATAATCCCAATGGCAATGTACAAAGCTGCTTTGTTGGGAATATGAGGTACAAAACCTTTAGCAATTTCACCAATAGGAGGCTGTACATACATCATCTCTACCCAAAAGCACAGTCCAATGATGGCAATCAGGGCGATAATAAAGGCCTCTAATTTACGAATCCCCAAACGTTGCAAATACAAGAGAAGAAAGGTGTCTAAAATGGAAATAGATACTCCCCAGATTAAAGGAATACCCAAGAGCAAGTACAACCCTATTGCCATGCCGAGTACTTCGGCAAGGTCGCATGCTGCAATCGCCAGTTCTGCAAGGATGTAGAGCATGAAATTGATACTGCGGGGATAATAATATCGGTTGCACTGCGCCAAATCTCTCCCTTGTACAATACCCAATCGAGCACTTAATGATTGTAACAACAAAGCCATCAAATTGCTCATCAGCAATACCCATATCAGCGAATAGCCAAAGGCGCTCCCTCCTGCTATGTCGGTAGCCCAATTGCCAGGATCCATATAGCCAACGCTGATTAAGTATGCTGGACCAAAAAAGGCAAGTATGCGCCGCCAACCTTTCCTTTTTTGGTTGGGGTCTATGCTTTGGTGTACATCACTGAGCGATTTATCTGTATTAAGAGTATTCATTTGCTTTTTGGGTAGTATGCTTGTTACAAATATAAGAGCAAAAAAGATAGATTAGTCTAACAATATGCAAATCTTTAGCAGCAATATAAACCCAAAAAGTTCAATAGAGCTATGGGGATAGGTTAATAAATGGGTATTTG
>JASGCQ010000082.1 GCA_030054025.1 Phycisphaerales bacterium
TACCCCCCTGTTTAAATTTGACTAACCTTGTTGCACTTCAAACTTGAACTTAGGTATAAAAAATAAATATTCAGATATGAAATTTAAACTTAGGTCATATAGTATGCAACTAAGAGCCGTACTAACTATTCTAATACTCATTATCAATAGTAAAAATGTACTTAGCAAAGATAGTAACAATGGCATGATGTTATTTGGGAATAAAGGCGAATTTAATATTGGATTCAAAAGGTATTTTATTTTTGATTCAACAAGAGATTATCAATTGTTGTATGATCTAAATGGCAATCAGGATAGCACTAAATATCCTCGCCCTATGATTATTAATGTCTGGTATCCAACCAAAGACAAACCCAAAAGAAAATTCCCTTACGCTAACTATATTAGTTATCCTTCCAAAGACCCACTTTGGTCAATATTTCTCAAGCATATTCACGACTATAATTTCAATACTATTAAAAATAATGCCTTCAGAGGTAGTCAATATAAAAATGATACAGTTAATGCCGATAAGGATTTTCTTGCACTTATGGATTTAGATTGTGGGGTTGCAGAAAATGCAGAATACGCAAACGGTGAATTCCCTTTAATTATTTACCAGCAAAGCTTGGGCGGTACGATTGAAGAAAATGCTGTATTATGTCAGTTATTAGCCTCCAATGGATTCTTAGTCATCAATTGCGCTTATCAATCAAACCAAAGTACCAAGGTTTATGCTGATTGGAACTTAGAAAGGGCAGAAAAAGATGTTTTATTTTTATTGCATTTTGCAGAAAGAAACCTACCCTCAGAAAAAGATAACTATCATCTTTTAGGTTTTAGTTTTGGTGCGCAATCAAACTTCAATTTATTAACTAAACCATATAAATTCAAGAGCATGGTTTCCTTTGATTCGAGATTAGAATATTACTTTAACATTAATCCAAGAGGACATAAAGATTTACCTAAAACACTATTATCCAATACTGAAAAAATAAACGTGCCATTACTATTATTTACTAATCAATTTGCACCCTATACAATTATTGACTCATTAAGCCATTCCGATAGGATTTATGCAATGGCAAAAGGATTTAATCACTATGATTTCACCTCACAAAAACAATTGAGCAATGAGCTCTTTTGCCAGAAAACCCCTAATATTAAATTGGCTCAACAACAGATAATTTACAGTGAAATATGCAAGAACACAATTTCCTTTCTGAAAGCCAAGAGTTCGAAAACCAATACTAGTTTTTTATTTGAAAGAAGTGATAATTTTCTAATTGAAATTATGGCATTAGGAAAAAGTAAACCCGACTTAAATTTAGGAACTATTAATACACCTCGACAAGCACTTTTGGCAATTGAAGTATATGGGTTAGAAAAAATTCAGACACTATTTCCGAATCATAGGATTTCTTTTGATGAGGATATACTAAATGATTTTGCATATTCATTAGTAATCAAAGAAAATATATCAATGGCAAGAGAAGTTCTGATATGGTCAACCCACTTGTTTCCTGAATCTGCTAATTTATTTGATAGTCTAGGTGAAATTTATTTTCTGGAAAAGGATTTTACAAATTCTTTAAATAGCTATCAACGCTCTGTCAATTTAAATCCTAAAAATCAGAATGCCATTAGCTATATTCAAAAGATATCAAAACTGATAGAAAATAAATAGCCAAATAAGACTGAATAAATCAAAACCTACCTATGAATTTCCCTTTTTACAAACAAAATGATGCAATGGATTGTGATCCTACATGCCTCCGCATGGTAGCAAAGTATTATGGGAAGGAGGTAAGAATAGAACTCATTTAAACTTTTATCAAGCCGTTCAAAAGTTGTCAGTTATCGTTGTACCAATAGTTTACAACATAATGAACAGCCATTTAGCGAAGCTAACAAAAGTTGAAATAGACAGTTACATTTTGCCCTTTATGCCTAAAAATAAAGAGGCTTTCCTTCAAGAGTAAATCCAGCGGTAATTGTCCAATGGATTGCACACAAACTAAAAACAGGTAGCCAATTGTATTGTTTGTTTGCTGATATTGAATGTTTTAAGCCAAGTTATTTGTGTCAATTGCTGTACTACTATTATTGCAAATGGAGTATGCAAGGAGTTTTCAGAAATCTATTTGACATCTTTTTACTCTTGCAAGAAGGGCGTTTGGACGCCGAGAATTTGAACTTCGACGCTACACGCAGTTCTGCTAAAAAAGCAGGAGCAGCTATCGGCTATCAATATCGTTAAAAATGGCGCACTTCAAATGGATTCATCTTAACAGACGGCAAAGGTATTCCGATTGCATTAGGCAATATGTTCAGTGGCAATCACAATAATTTGTACTAGCTTGTGCCTCAATTTTCGGTAATGATTAAAGGATTAGATCAGAAAGCTAATGTGGTAGAAAATGCTGTTCTGAATGCAGATAAAGGATTTGATAGCAAGCGTTTCAGGCGTTGTTGCTTGCGTAGATAATTGACACCCAATATCAAAGAAAACACCCGAAATAGGAAGAAAAATAAACCTGATCGAAAAAAGTATTTTAACCCAAAAATCTACAACAGAAGATTTGTAAATGAGCGTTGTTTTGTTTGGATAGCTTTATAACATTACTCATTTGCTTTGATACTTTTGTTATTGCTTGGTCGAAAGGGAGTTATCTCGCTTTCTTTTTGGTGCTCTTAAATGTTTAAATGAGCTCAATACTTTTATCCTTCGAGATGGATAGAAAAAACGATTGAGCGTGTTCTGATTTGATCAATAGCATTGGTGAGCGGTAGGCTACGGTCAATATATATTTGGTTCATCAGTCCCTCACTCAACTTAATTTCGGGCGAAAAAATGAAGTTAGGGTAATAAAACTCAAGCCCAAAACCGAGCTCAATGCCTAAATCCATAGGTTTAAATTTTAAGAATTCATCTTTTTTTCGTGAATTGGCATTTGCCGCCATATCAAAGTCCAGCTTGCCACCGGCGATTCCGTAAAATCTGAAATTGTGTAAGCGATCGCTCTTAAACTTGAATTGTAAAGGCAGGTGAACAAATATGGATTCTATACGCTTATCAGCAATTTCGTTAGGTTTGTTGGGCTGGTTGAATGATAATCCTTTTTCTACAAAGGATATGGATGGAATTAACCTTAAATCGACATGTTTATTGAGTTTGAGGTTGCCCATTATGCCTAGGTTGAAACCCGAACCCCATCTAGGCTGTATATTAAAAAAAGTATCGGTATTGGCAAAGGCTGCTGAATTTTTGATTCGGTAACGCGATTGGTTGAACCCAAAAGTAAGTCCAAAATAATAGGCTTTGTCATCATGGTCTTCCATGTTGACGATATGAACTTGTGCTTTTAATTCTGGTAAAAATAAAAGGCACAAAAGGGCGGTAATGATAATTTTTAAATAGCGGCGCATATTTATTGTATTCCTAAAACGTACACGAAGATATATTATTTCGTATTGAGTAGCTTTTTTTAATTTCGGTTTCTTTCGTGAAAATGTTTTTTATGTATAAGCAAGACTTATTTTTGCGCCCTTATGAATCAATTATTGGCGAACGAACAGTTACTTGCCGCAGCAGCAGAATTTGGCACTCCATTATATGTTTACAATACTAATAAAATCACAGAGCAGTACGAAAAACTGTGTAAGGCTTTTAGTGGTCATCCTACTCGCTTATTTTATGCTTGTAAAGCATTAAGCAATATTAATATTCTAAAGCACCTCAAATCTTTGGGTTCAAATTTGGATTGTGTAAGTATAAACGAGGTAAAACTCGGTTTGAAGGCAGGATTTCAGCCAAAGGAAATTTTGTTTACACCAAATTGTGTGGCTTTTGAGGAAATCAAAGAAGCGGTGAGCCTTGGAGTCAATATCAATATTGATAGCATTGCCATGCTTGAGCTTTTCGGTAATTATTATGGCGGTTCTTATCCGATTTGTATCCGTATCAATCCGCATATTGAAGCTGGTGGAAATTATAAAATTTCAACCGGGCATATTGACAGTAAATTCGGAATTTCGATTCATCAAATCCGACACATTGTGCGTGTAGTCAAAACGACACAATTGCATATTCAGGGTTTACACATGCACACGGGTAGCGAGATTAAAGACATCAACGTATTTATCCAAGCCTTGGATGTGTTATTGTCTATTGCTCAGAATTTCGACCGATTAGAGTTTATTGATTTAGGTAGTGGCTTTAAAGTGCCTTATAAAGAAGATGACCGTGAAACGGATATTACTGGCTTGGGTCAGAAGCTAAACGTAGCAATCAAGGAATTTGAACAGGAGTACGGACGCCCGTTGGAGGTATGGTTTGAGCCAGGTAAATATTTGGTGAGTGAATGTGGTTATTTTGTAGTCAACGCTAATGTGATTAAACAAACAACGGCTACCGTATTTGTTGGGGTAAATTCGGGATTTAATCATCTCATTCGACCTATGTTTTACGATGCTTATCATAAAATATCTAATATTAATAATCCGAATGGTGCCGAACGGATTTATACCGTAGTTGGTAATATTTGTGAAACAGATACTTTTGCCTGGGATAGGGTATTGAACGAGGTTCGGGAGGATGATCTACTTGTGTTCCACAATGCAGGAGCTTATGGTTTTGAGATGAGCAGCAACTTCAATTCTCGACTAAAGCCTGCTGAGGTGATGTTCAAAAACAATCAATTTAGTCTTATTAGAGAGCGTCAAATTTTTGAAAATCTGATCGAAGGGCAAATAATTCTTGAATAAATATTCTAGAGCTAACTATCATTGTAATCGCCGTTTTAGTAAAATGGCGATTTTTTTGAGAAAAAATATCGGATAGATTGTTATTTCGGAATAAACGATGTAATTTTGTGGCATGGACTGGAAAATAGAGCTATCCGATATTCAAGAGATGGATGAGCATTTTGCGAGAATTGCTCGAAAAAAAGACGTTTTATGCAGCAAACGTCCATTGCCCGTAAGCGCATTGCAAAATATTAATGAGAATCTTTTCTTGGAATGGACGTATAATTCGAATAGTATAGAAGGTAATACACTTACACTTCAAGAAACTCGTATTGTATTGCAAGAAGGAATGACTGTGAAAGGGAAAAGCCTAAGAGAGCATTTTGAAACAACCAATCATCATGAAGCGATTGATTATTTAGAACGATTGGTTAATCCTCAATATGCTATTAGTGAACGAGATATCCTAGATATTCATGCAATTGTACTTTCAAAGATTGAAAAGGATTTTGCCGGTAGATATAGAAATGGAGCGGTAAGGATTATGGGCGCAAATTTTATTCCGCCTAATCCTTTAAAGGTTTCTGCCTTAATGGAAGAATTGATTGGTTGGGTAAATGAAAATCCTTTGCAATTAAGCCCTGTGGTTTTAGCTACAATTTTTCATCATCGTTTTGTATATATCCATCCATTTTTTGATGGGAATGGTCGTACTGTGAGGCTTGCCATGAATTTGCTTTTGATGCGAGACGCTTACCCTCCCGCAATTATTTTAAAAAATGACAGAAAAAAATATTATGATTCTTTAAATCAAGCAAATAGAGGCTCTTATTTCAAGTTTTTGTTGTTAATGGCGCAAGCCGCAGAACGTTCCTTAGATATATATCTTGCTGCGCATCCTTACGAGAGTTTGGATGATGAATATAAATCAATTACAGATATTGTTTCGGAGCCAGATGTCCCATACGGTCAAGAATATGTTAGCTTATTGGCTCGACAAGGAAAAATTGATGCGTATAAGGAGGGGCGAAACTGGGTGACGAACAAAAAGGCAATTAAAGAATATGTCAATAGGAAAGGATAAAAAATCGCCCCAATTAAAATTAGTTGGGGCGATATTTTATTTTTTATTGGAGCTTATTTTATTTTTTCCATTCGTCTCGATGTTTGCGAAGCGGGTGGTGTTTTGATTTGCTAAATATCATTTGCCCGTTGTCTTTTCCTTTGCGGAGTTCGGCTCGTTCTTCGGGGCTTAATTTTAATGTATCGGCACATTGTTGAGAACAACAACCGTCAAATTCATCTGCACAGGTTGGGCATTGTATAAAGAGCAGATGACAAGCTTCGTTTTTGCAATTAGTATGGGTGTCTGCTTTGGTTCCGCATTGGTGGCATTCTGCAATAACATCATCTGTTATTCGTTCTCCCAAGCGTTCATCAAAAACAAAATTTTTGCCTTTGAATAGTATCGGCAAATGTTCTTGTTTTGCTTTGTTGGTGTATTCTATAATACCGCCTTCAATATGATATACATTTTGGAAGCCTTGATGGAGCATGTAGGCACTTGCTTTTTCGCATCGAATACCTCCGGTGCAGTACATTACAATATTTTTATCCTTTTTGTCGGCAAGCATTTCTGCTGCCATAGGCAATTGTTGGCGGAAGGTATCTGAGGGTACTTCAATGGCGTTTTCGAAGTGCCCTACTTCGTATTCGTAATGGTTGCGCATATCCACTATAATGGTATCGATTTTCGACATCATTTTATTAGCTTCGGCGGCTTTTAGGTATTTGCCTTTATTCGCCATATCGAATGTAGGGTCATTGATGCCATCGGCAACAATTTTTTCGCGCACTTTCATACGCAATACCCAAAAGGATTTACCGTCATCGTCAACCGCAATGTTGATTCTGATGCCGTTAAGGGCAGTGTCGGCGGTATAAAGTGCTTCTACAAAGGCTTGATAGTTGCTTGCAGGTACACTCATTTGAGCATTAATACCCTCATTGGCGATGTAAATTCGCCCAAAAACTTTTAATGTGTCAAATTGGAGAAAAAGATTATCGCGAAATTCTTGCGGATTGGCGATATAAAAATACTGGTAGAACGAAACTGTGGTACGTGGCTCTGTTTCTTCATAGAGCCGACGTTTTAGTTCTTCGTTCGAAATTCGGTTGTGTAGCACGCGCATAGTGAACCTTCCTAGTTTTCGAGATTAATAATGCGCAAAGTTATTTATTTATCACAAATTTATCCCTTATGGTACAAAAAAACGCCTAATTGGTCTGAGCAATCGGCTAAAAGGCTTTTTATACTTTTTGCAAAAATAGGATGTGCTAATTCGGGTGCAATATCGCAAAGGGGGACTAATGCGAATCTGCGGTTTTGTAGTTCGGGATGTGGTATTACCAACCTAGAGCTATGAATTATCTTGTCCTCAAACAGCAAAATGTCAATGTCTAATGTTCGCTGTCCCCAGTGTTCTGTTCGTTGTCGCCCGAGTTGATTTTCGATTTGATTGATGATGCGTAGTGCCTCTATTGGATTGTGTTTTGTACTGAGCTGTAGTGCCTGATTGATAAAATTAGGTTGTTGGGTATTTCCCCATGCGGCGGTTTCGTAAAGGGGAGAAATACAGGTAATTGCGCCTAGTTGTTCGCCCAACAAATTGCGGGCTTTATCAAGCGTCATTGTTCGATTTCCTTGATTGCTGCCTAGGAGTAGGTAAATGCTATTCACCGATTTATTGCCGATTTAATTTGTTGCGAAGGTATAAACAATGATACCTTTGTTGTAATAAAAAATAAATGCAAATTTTATGAAGCAATTTTTCAAAATGTTTTTTGCCTCTTTGCTAGGGGTAATTGTAGCCAGTGTTATCATTGTCGGATTGTTTATAGGTGCTATTGTAGGGCTTGCCGCAAAGGGTGTGTCAGGAGCATCTTCGGAAAAAATATCTATTAAACGTAATTCTCTTTTAGAGCTCGACTTGAGTCAGTCTTTTCATGAGCAGGGCGAAGAAAATTCGTTTTCGTTTATGAACAGTGGGGGAGCAGCCGAAGCAGGTGTATATGAAATCACCCAGTCGCTTCAGGCAGCAGCAAAAGACGAAAAGATAAAGGGCTTATTTATCAAATTGGCACCAAGTCCTAATGGTCTTTCTACTTTGCTGCAAATTAGAAATGCGATTTCGGATTTTAAAAAATCAGGAAAGTTTGTGTATGCCTATGGCGAAAGTGTAACTCAAGGAGCATTGTATGTAGCTTCGGCGGCAGACAGCATTTTTGTTAATCCTGCAGGAGATATTGATTTAAAAGGTTTGACAACGAGTTTGTTTTTTTTCAAAAATACAATGGAAAAATTGGAAATCGAACCGCAAATTTTTTATGCGGGTAAATTCAAAAGTGCAACAGAGCCTTTCAGATCGGATAAAATCAGCGAGCCTAATCGCCAGCAGATTGCATCAATACAAACTGATATTTGGAGTGAATTTACGGCTGCGATTGCAAGCCATGCTCATTCCAATCAAATTACCATTAATAGTCTGGCTCAAACAGGTGCAATACAATTTCCACAAGATGCCTTGAGTCATAAATTGATAGACGGAGTGCGCTATTGGGATGAGGTAGAAGCGATGATGAAAAATAAATTGGGTGTCAAAAAGGATAAAGAATTAGAATTGACGAGTATGGACGAATATAGTAAAAGTGGTCTTGAGGACGAAGGGGCTAAAGAGGAAAGAGTAGCAGTCATCTTTGCTGAAGGACAAATAAAGGACGGTGCATCCAACAGTGATTATGAAATTACGGATGTAGACTTGACGAAGACTATCCGTAAGGTTCGTGATAACGATAAGATAAAAGCGGTAGTATTGCGCATCAATTCTCCAGGGGGTAGTGCACGTGCATCAGAAATCATTTTGCGAGAGCTGCAGTTGTTGCACGAAAAGAAACCAATAGTGGTATCTATGGGTGATGTAGCAGCGTCGGGCGGCTATTATATTGCATGTGCAGCAGATAGTATTTTTGCAATGCCTACTACAATTACAGGGAGTATAGGTGTATTCTCAATGATGTTTAATACGCAAAAATTAATGACAAACAAATTGGGGGTAACTTTTGATGTGGTTAAAAATGCTCCATTTGCCGATTTTCCCAATGGTACAAGGTCTATGACTGCCGAAGAAAGTGCTTTGATGCAGCGTGGAGTGGATAGTATTTATGCGTTATTCAAACGTCGTGTGGCCAATGGCAGAAATATGACTGAAGCTAATGTAGATTCGATAGCACAGGGTAGGGTATGGACAGGTTCGGCTGCGTTGAAAAATGGATTGGTTGACCGCATGGGTAATCTTGACCGTGCGATTCAAAGTGCTGCCGCACTGGCTAAAGTAAAAAATTATGAAGTCAGAACTTACCCAGAGAAGGTAGATAAGTTCAAGTCTTTTATGAAAATGTTTAAAGGAAGTTCTTCGGCTCAAGAAGCAGTATCTAAAGCTGTGGTGAGTGAATTGGGGGCAGAGGCTAAAGAATTGTTGAAACTGAAGAATTTGCAAAATATGAACGGACGTTCTATGATGCTTTTGCCTTTTGAAATGACGATACAATAATCTGTTCATTCTTATTTAAAGCCCCGAAAAAGTATCTTTCGGGGCTTTTTTGTTTTTATCCCAAAAAGTTCAATAGGCTTTAATCTTCTAATGACTGTCAATAGGTTTTTTTGTTTCTAAACCGACAAAGAAATCACTGCTCACGGAGGCATTGTGCTGCTGCAAAAAATGATGGACAAAATGGCATTGATGCGTTTCTTTCAAAAATTCAATATGGAAACCAACGAAAAAGTGTTTCCAGCATTTTATCAATGGTTTTTCAATAATTTATCTTTCAACAATTTCACACTGGATTTAGACTCATCGGTCATTACTCGCTATGGCGACCAACAGGGTGCAGCTGCGGGTTACAACGCCAAAATGCGAGGCAGGAAATCCCATCACCCTTTAATGACTTTTTTTACAACAAACGCTTACTCATTTGCAAAACAAACAAATCGGATTGCTGCGAGCAGATAGTGGATTTTATGCACAAAAAATATTTACCCTACTCGAAACGCAAGCACAGCCCAAGCTTACATTGCCGCCCGCAGAAGTGTGGCGGCTCTATCGCGGAAGGGCTATTTGCGAAAATCAAATTAAAGAATTGAAGTACGATTATGCAACTGGTAAAATAAATCAACAAAGCTTTGATGCCACAGAAGCTACGCTCAATTTTATCCCAAAAAGTTCATTAGAGCCTTAACTCCCAATGACGGTCATTAGGAATT
>JASGCQ010000083.1 GCA_030054025.1 Phycisphaerales bacterium
ATCTGGTTTTCTACCCTCAATATCGGAAGTTATTTGACACAAAATGGCAGAATCGCATCTTAAAAATGAGCCTACAGATGAAAAAGACGAAGCTGGATCACCAAAATTTGGCAAAGTATTGACAACATCAAATACCCCTTTATTAAACTATCCCCGTAGTTCTATTGAGCTTTTTGGGATTATTACTTTGCGTTCTTTGCGTAAACTTTACGCAACAAGAAAAGCCCAAAGAAAAATGCTTACCCTGACGGTGTACTTCGGCTACGCTCAGTATAAACTGCAACGAATGTTGATAGAAAAGATAAAAGTTGAGAAACAAAAAATTCCGCTCCATAAAATGAAGCGGAATTTTTCTTTCCTTGTTCGAAAAAACTTTTAAGCATCCACTTCTATACCCGACTCAATGTCTTTATAGCGTTTTACTTGTTCTAAGGCATCTGGAATAACATCGCTAATAACAGTGATGAAGGCATTTTGTTGGGCATTGTTGACGGCAAAATCAATGGCTTCACTTTCTTTGGGTATAGCCATCACTTTCATATCTGCTTTTACACTGCGAATACCTTGTGTCAACAAATCAATCAATTCTTCGGCAGGACGGCCACGGGTGTTTTTATCTTGGCGGATAATGATTTCATCAAAAATCTTAGCCGATTCTTGCCCAAGAGATACAATATCTTCATCGCGTCTATCGCCCACAGCAGCAATAATACCCACTTTCACACTAGCTTCTACCGAAGTCACATATTTACCCAAAGCTATAATGCCGTGCGTGTTGTGCGCATAGTCTAGCATTATAGTAAAGTTCTTGAACTGGAAAATATTCATTCTGCCAGGTGTTTGCGCAGGCGAGGTTACAAAAGTTTGCAAACCCAATTGTATATCCTCGGTTTTGAAACCATAAACATATAAGGCTATGGTAGCCGCCAATGTATTATACACGTTAAACTCTGCCTTGCCATTAAAGGTTATGGGTATGTTGGTCACTTTTTCAATTCTTATTTTCCAAGTCCCTTTCATAATGGTGATATACCCATGTTCATACACCGCAGCAAAACCGCCTTTAGCACAATGCTCCTTAATTCGGGGATTGTTTTCGTCTAGCGAATAAAGAGCTATTTTACAAGATAAATCTTTACGTATTTTATATACCAAATCATCATCTGCATTGAGCACTGCATAACCGTTAGGGAAAACAGTTCCAGGCACAACGGCTTTCACTTTTGCTAATTTTTCGATAGTATCAATTCCTTGTAATCCTAAATGATCTTCAGCAATGTTCGTCACCACAGCTACATCGCAATGATGATAACCCAAACCTGCGCGCAAAATACCCCCGCGGGCTGTTTCTAATACGGCAAAGCTTACTGTTGGATCTTTCAATACAAATTCTGCCGAAACAGGACCTGTACAATCGCCCGCAACCATCATTTGATTCTGTACATAAACACCATCTGTAGTGGTATAGCCAACAGTATGTCCTGTGCCTTTTACAATATGAGCAATCAAGCGTGTGGTAGTGGTTTTACCATTCGTACCTGTTACCGCAATGATGGGAATTCTTGCGCTTGTTCCTGGAGGATAGAGCATATCAATTACTGGTTCGGCCACATTACGAGCCAGACCGCTAGCTGGTTCTAAGTGCATTCTGAAGCCTGGGGCTGCATTTACCTCAAGCACGGCACCGCCTGTTTCGTGTAAAGGCTCACTTAGGTTGTCTGCCATAATATCCACACCACAAATGTCTAAACCAATAATGCGTGCAATTCGCTCGCACATCACCATATTGCTAGGGTGTACGATATCGGTAACATCCTCAGAAGTACCGCCAGTACTCAGGTTAGCTGTTGGTTTTACCCAAACTTCTTCGCCCTCTTTGGGCACAGTGCCTAAATTGTACCCATATTTTTCGAGCATAAAATGTACGGCATCATCAACTTTGATACTGGTCAATACTTTCTCGTGACCATAACCACGGCGAGGGTCGGTATTGACAATGTCTATCAGCTCTGATATGGTATGTTTAGCATCGCCAATGACTGCGGCAGGGGTACGCAATGCTGCTGCTACAAATTTAAAATTGATGACCAAAACACGAAAATCTCTGCCGGTGATGTATTTTTCAACAATTATTTTACGCGAATATTTTTTAGCGGCTTCAAAGGCTTCTATTGCGGCATCAAGTGTAAGAATATTGGTGGTAGCGCCTTTTCCATGATTACCATTCACTGGCTTAATGACTATAGGATAGCCTACCTTATTGGCTGTTCTCTCTAATTCATTTTCGTCAGTGATAATAAAACCACGGGGTACGGGAATAGACGCTGCTTCAAGAATATCTTTTGTACCTTCTTTGTCGCAAGCTAGTTCTACGGCAATGCTGCTTGTGGTACTGGCGATGGTAGCTTGCACACGGCGTTGGTTTTTGCCATAACCGAGTTGCACCAAAGAATTTTTATTGAGACGAATAAAAGGGATATTTCTACGAACGGCTTCTTCAACTAAGGAGCCTGTACTGGGGCCTAGGCGAACATCTTCGCGAATCTCTCGCAAGTTTTGGATATCGGCTTCGAGGTCATATTCTTTTCCTGCAATAAGGGCTTCTACTAAGCGTACTGATGCTTTTGCGGTATATTCACCTGCTTTGGATTCTACATAAGAAAAGACCACATGATAAACGCCTTTCTGGTCGCTTTCTCGGGTACGACCAAAGCCTGTATTCATACCTGCAAGAGTCTGCATCTCAAGTGCTACATGCTCAATGATATGCCCCATCCATGTACCTTCTTCTACTCTTTTGAAAAACCCACCTAGACAATCTTCGGAACAACGATGATCGTATAAGGAGGGCATTAATGCTTTTAATCTATCCAAAAAACAGGGAATAGTATTACTCGGACGTTCTTCCATCTCCTGCAAATCCAGCAGCATGACGATGAGCTTATGACGTTTGATAGACCAATAGTTCGGTCCATTCATTATTTTGATATTCACTATTTCCATTGCCAATATTTTTTTGAGAATAGAAAAGTAATGAATAATTCTAGGAAACAAATAATAAGCTCATTTTTTTTTGTTAAGCTCGTATTTTTTTACAGAAAAATGTCTTAGTATCAAAGGTTAGCCTTTCTTTTACCCGCTTCCGATAAGGTTCCTGTCCTTCTTTTCATTACTTTGATATACGCTACTTTGCGGAATCGCAAGGCACTCCAATCTTTGTCTATGGCTACCATTCTTACGGATTCCATTTCGTAGCTACCCATAATTGCCCACCCTGTATCACGATTAAAATCGCACTTGAATTTTTTAGAAGTTCCTTTAGGATAGCACATCCACAGCAAGGCATCGTCTTTAAGTTTAGGTGCTATTTGTGGAATGAGTTCATCTATTTCCTTTTGCTTTGTAACAAAAATCATTGCACATTCTACTTGACACACTTCTGACAATTTTGTTTTCAGCATAAGCTCATCCGAAAAAAGCATTAGCTGTTCTAAAAAAGCGGGTGGGGCTTGTAGCAATACCATTTCTTTTTGATTTTTATAATTCAGTTTTTTGAGTAAGTTTTCCATAAGGCATTTCAAATATTTGCACTTGAATAAAAGTACGTTTGGGTAACGATAAAATTGTCATTATAATCAAATAATAATACTATCTCCAGTATTTTTTGAATTATGGTTAATTAGTTTTTTCGAATAACCTTCATCGAATTCATTTACTCTTTTATCAAGCCGTTCAAAAGCGGTAAATTATCGGTGTACCAACAGTTTGCAACATAATGAACAGCCATTTAGCGAAGCTAACAAAAGTTGAATCCAGATTTTGCAGTAGGTACCTGTTGATAGTTTTTGGAAAAATTTCAACTGCAAAGCAGTATGAAATATACAATGCATACATTTGATTGTCAATCTAAAGCATCTACAATAGATCTTCAAAAAGGAGGACGTTTTTGGGGCAGATTATTCAAAAATACCGCTACTGAAAAATCTGGATTACAGAATTAAAACAGAAAGGTATTGTGTTAGAAAATGCTGTTCTGAATGCTGATAAAGGTTTTGATAGCAAGCGTTTCAGGCGTTGTTGCTTGCGTAGAAAATTGGCACCAAACACCAAAGAAAACATCCGAAATAGGAAGAAAAATAACCCAGTAGCAAAAAGCATTTTAACCAAAAAATCTATGATAGAAGATTTGAAAAGGAGCGTTGTTTTGCTTGGATGGATAGCATTAGAATACTACTCAATGGCTTTGATGCTTCTATCAGAACCTGGTTGGAGGGGGTGCTATCTTGCTTTCTTTTTGGAGCTCATTAAAGTTTAAATGAGTTCATGGAGCAACAATAAATATGATTGATCCATTTCTTGCCCAAACGATCCAAGATGCGATACAAGCGTTACAAAAAATAGTAAATTCAGTAAAGTAATAAACACAAATTATTTTAGAAAATTCACCATTGCTTCATTCACCTTATCTGCCTTTTCCCATTGTACAAAATGTCCGGCAAAAGGAATCATCTCAAGGCGTGCATTGGGTATTTTTGCTACTGCACGAATGGCCAATTGTTCGGTGGCAATAGGATGCAATAATTTATTGGGAATGAGCGCATCGAGTGCGCCAAAAATCACTAAACATGGTAGCAGAATTTCTCCTAAACGATTATACACAGGTTCGTTCATCATACCTTGAATACTGGCATCCATCATTTTTTTATAGCTAGCCGAAGGATAAAAAGCCAAAATATCAATCAGGTCTTTTATCATTGCGTCGGCCTGCCTCGGGTTTTGATAAAAACTATTATAGATACTCGTGCGTATATTGTTTTCGTCGGAGCTGAACATATCCGCCATACCAATTGCCGAGCGATACATGGTTTTTTCAAACACATTAAATTGTTCGAATCCGGCAGGGGCGCACAAAATGATTTTTTCGGCAGCATGGGGTACATTCAACAGTAAGGTCATGGCTATTTGCCCACCCATAGAATGCCCACAAAGCACTACGTTTTTCAATTTCATCAACTGAATGAAATCGTAAATACAAGCAGCATAGTATTGCATACTATAAGGCAAATCGCCCTTATCAGAATAACCGTTTCCTGGCAAATCAATAGCAACGCAGCGAAAAGAATTTTTAAGAACTTCTATATTTTGCAGCCAAGTTCCCGCATAAGTGGCTAGTCCATGGACAAAAACAATCGTTTGCGTCCCATTCCCTTGATCTATATAGCTCACAGATGCACCATTTGAAAGCGCAATTTTTTGATAGGATAACGCAGAAGCAAAACTTGACCTCATAAGCAACGAAGATAACAAGCGGAAAAGAAATTAAAATTTGTTTTTTACAAATAAAGCCTCCGCACTACAGCGAAGGCGTTATAAAAAAACGTGAATGCGACTTACATTGCAGCCCCGGCAACCACTACAATGATCAAAACCACATAGAGGGCTATAAACACAATGGTACAAATGCCCATAAACTTCCAAAAATTCTTTTGATGACGAAAGGCATTTTCTACCAATTCATTATTAGCTGTATTCAATCCGTCTTTCATCGTATTAGAAAACTTATACAGCATTACAGAAGGATACCAATATATTAGCCCCAACAGCAACCAAACGAATGTAATCATCCAAGGGGCAACACCCACTCTGGGGTTTGCAGCAGGCATCATTGAACTGGCGCTTATCATAAAAATGAACCCAATTAACATCAATACGATAAATATAAAACTCAGAATGGCCAAAAACTTAGTCCAACGTGTGGTTTCCAGTAAATGAGCCTTAGCAGTGTCGCTTAAAGAGCCGCTTTCAAAAATATTGGTATTGTCTTGTTGCATTTGAATTGATTTTTGGGAGCAAAATAGAGAAAATTCTAAAAAGTAGGTGTATCAATTATGAACAATGTTGATTTCGATTGACAAGGCTTCATTTATAGCTATTATCTCGTATTTTAGATGCCTCATTCATTAAGGAGAAGCTGCAAAAACTTATCTTTCCCGAAGGGATTATCTATAATCGTGAAAATAGGTCATTTCGAACCACAAAAATGAATACTGTTTTTTCGCTAATCGCAAGCCTATCAATCAATACATGGGAAAATAAAATAGGACAAAGTGGAGTAAACTCTGCTTTGTCCTATTCGGTGAACCGGATTGGATTCGAACCAATGACCCTCAGCTTAGAAGGCTGATGCTCTATCCAACTGAGCTACCGGTCCATTTTTTAAAGAAGTGCAAATGTAGCCGTTTTCTTTAAAAAAAATAGAAGAAAATTTAGACTTGAAAAACACCACCCTTCCATTCTTTTTCTATCGGAGCGTGGTTGGCAGCATGTATGCTTTCAGCAATCAATCTGCGGGTATCTGCCGGATCAATGATTTCATCCACCCATAGTCTTGCAGCAGCATAATATGACATAGATTGGGCAGTGTATTTATCAGTAATTGATTTCAATAATTCTGCTTCTTTTTCAGGGGTAATTTCCTCGCCTTTTGCTTTGAGGGAAGCTACTTGTATTTGGAGCAAAGTTTTAGCTGCTTGCTCACCACCCATTACGGCTATTTTTGCATTGGGCCAAGCATAGATAAAGCGTGGGTCGTAAGCCTTGCCACACATGGCATAATTGCCTGCGCCATATGAATTGCCAATAATGAAGGTGATTTTAGGAACTACTGAGTTTGCAACTGCATTCACCAATTTTGCTCCGTCTTTGATAATCCCTGAATGCTCTGAGCGGCTGCCCACCATAAATCCGGTAACGTCTTGAAGAAAGACTAAAGGGATTTTTTTTTGGTTGCAGTTTTGAATAAAACGTGCAGCTTTATCTGCGCTATCATTGTAAATCACTCCCCCCATCTGCATTTCACCTTTCCCACTTTTTACTATCTTACGCTGATTGGCTACTATACCTACCGCCCATCCCTCTACACGGGCATAACCACAAACAATAGTCTTACCATAATCTTCTTTAAATTGGTCAAATTCGGAATTATCTACGATACACTTAATCACATCTACCACATCAAAATTCTTATTGTTATCTACACTCACTAATCCATAAATATCTTTGATGTCGCATGTGGTCGCTACCGCTTTTACACGGTCAAACCCGGCTCTTGGCTGACTGCCTATCTTATCCATTATACGGCGAATTTGATTGAGGCATTCCTGTTCTGTTTTGAATTTATAATCAGCTATGCCACTAATTTCGGTATGCGTCTTTGCTCCGCCGAGGGTCTGTAGATCAATATCTTCGCCAATAGCTGCTTTTACAAGATAAGGTCCTGCAAGAAAGATAGAACCATTGCCTTCTACCATCAATGTTTCATCGCTCATAATCGGCAAATAAGCACCTCCGGCTACACAAGATCCCATTACTGCGGCAATCTGTGTTATACCCATGGCACTCATCACAGCATTGTTGCGAAAAATGCGACCAAAATGTTCCTTATCTGGAAAAATTTCATCTTGCATAGGCAAATACACACCCGCACTATCTACAAGGTAAATCACTGGCAAATGGTTCTCCATAGCTATCTCTTGCAAACGAAGATTTTTCTTACCACTAATCGGAAACCAAGCACCTGCTTTTACAGTATTATCGTTTGCTACTATCACACATTGGCGACCACTCACATAGCCCAAACCACCTACTGTTCCGCCCGCAGGACAACCACCCTGCTCAGGATACATTTCATAGCCTGCAAAACTCCCAATTTCTGTAAATACAGTATCTTTATCAATAAGGTATTGGATACGCTCGCGGGGTGTCAATTTTCCTCTCTCCCTATTTTTTTCAATAGTTTTTTTGCCACCGCCTAGGCTTATTTGGTCCTGTTTTTGCTTCATGGCACTAATGACCAATCGCATAGCGTCGTCGTTTTTATTAAATTCTAAATTCATAATTTGGAATGAACTGACAAATATAAAGCAATGGTGTTAATTATTGTATTGCTGACACAATTGGTTCAAAATCCTGTACTGATAATGATGCCACATTTAGTGTATAATCAGCCTGTTCGAAAATTGGTCTCCTTTGATCCAATATTTCACTCAATTTTTCTTGCCAATCGGGCAACCGCAGCAATGGCCGATCCTGAAATCCATCGCTCAGGTTTTGAAACAAATAACTCAAACTAGACTGAAGATAAACGACGTTGCCTCTTGTTTTCATTTGAGCAAGGTTATCGTAAAAGCAGGGCGTGCCACCGCCACAAGCCACTACGGTATTGCAATTAAATACTTCTAACACTTGCATTAAAGTTAACCGCTCAAGTTTACGAAACTCTGCCGCTCCATAACGCTCAAAAAAAGTGGCGATACGCATGTTGGTTCTCACTTCGAGAATGCTATCCAAATCAACACATTGTAAAGCATAGCGCACAGCAATTTGCTCTGCCCAATAGCTTTTACCCACTCCAGGCATACCAATCAGATAAATGTTTTGAGACTTTGCATCCATATAAATAACTATCGTTAAAGGTAAATGAATTGAACATAGTATGAGCAGAGGAAATTAAATCCGTACTTTCGTTGAGCATATTTTTAACTATTAATGATACAAGCAGGTTCTTATTACACTCTTAGGGTGGTCAAAATGGTAGATTTTGGTGCTTATTTAGATGGGAAAGAAGCAGGAGAAATACTTTTACCCAAGCGATATGTTCCAAAAGAATTAAGGGTAGATGATGAGTTGGAAGTGTTTCTATATCACGATGGCGAAAGCAGGCTAATTGCTACAACCGATAAGCCTAAAGGCATCGTAGGTGACGTTATGGTGTTGGAAGTAAAGGACATCACGCAACAAGGTGCTTTTTTGGAATGGGGGATTATGAAAGATTTGTTTTTGCCTTTATCACAACAGGTCAGTGTACGCTACAAAGGAATGAAAATCCCCGTACTCATCTATTTGGATGAAATGACAGGGCGAGTAGCTGCAACTGAAAAATTTCAACACAAATTAAAAAACAATGAGTTGACCGTGAAAGAGCATGATGCGGTGAATCTAATGGTCACTCGCAAAACAGAATTAGGCTACGAAGTGATTATTAACTCGGCTCATATTGGCTTAATCCATTTTAGCGATGTATTTCAAGAGCTAAAGATTGGAGACCGATTGAAAGGCTTTATCAAAAGAATATTCCTTGAAAACAAGATAGATGTAATGCCTGGCGAACGAGGTTATAAGCGCATTGAAAGCGAGACAGAAAAGATTATGCGTTTATTGCAAGAAAACAATGGCTACCTACCCTATCATGATAAAAGTAGCCCAGATGAGATTTACGACTTTTTTGGCATGAGTAAAAAAACATTCAAAATGTCTATTGGTGGGCTTTACAAAGAAGGGAAAATACAATTTACACAGACAGGCATACAGTTAATCGCCTATTGAAGATCCATTCTAAACGAAAAACTATTTTAAATTTTGTTTTTTGGTTAATCCAATTATCTTTGCACTCCCATACTAAAAAAGTAAGGGAAAGGTGAGGTGGGTGAGTGGCCGATACCAGTAGTTTGCTAAACTGCCGAACGGGTCAAACTGTTCCGCGGGTTCGAATCCCGCCCTCACCGCAGTAATGCAGTTCATAACTGTTCGAAAGTGTGCAAATCGTTGATTTACACACTTTTTTTTGTTCTTTTAAGTTCGAGATTGTGGTAATGTCTCAGAGTTAGTGATGGTTTTCTAAATTTTTATTTTTGAGCGTTTTTTGAATTTGTAAAAGTGCAATAAGACAAAAAGAGGGTGAGCGTAATGCTTACCCTCTTTTATTTTATCCCAAAAAGTTCAATAGGCTTTAATCTTCTAATGACCGTCAATAGGTT
>JASGCQ010000084.1 GCA_030054025.1 Phycisphaerales bacterium
AACCGCTCAAATACAGATCTTTTAAAAACGCTTACACACTTTTTTGAACAATACCTTAAAACAAAATATCAAATTGAGTAGTACTCAACAAACTATTTTGGAACTGCAAAAACAGATTTTGAAAAGGCACAAAAAGAATTGCCTCCATTTGTTCCTCATTCTTTTGAAATTGAGTGCCGCAGTGTTCAATAATACATTCATTTCATCTCCTTTAATACCTTTGTAAAAGTTTCGAGAGAAGCGATGGTCTGTTTTGAAATCACTGTTGGCCGATAAAAAAAACTTCCCAATAGGGGGCCTCCTGCATACTTGCGGCAGCGAGGATTCCGAAGTCTCTTAGTTCACTTTTCAAGTTAAATTTCTTTTCAAACTACTTCTCCATTTTAGCCACCCCTGCTATCAATCGTTGTAAAAGGTTTCTATCCTTGGTAATGATTCTTGCAGTAGCCGTCATCTCAGGATTGAAAGGAATTGTCTTACGATAACTTGTGACAAGCGTATCGGATAATTGAACATAGATACGATACATTGCTCCTTGTTGGGCTTGTCCGTTGGCATTGCCTTTGGGAGCTTCGGGTAGGGTACTGCGTTTGATGATTTTCCCTTCCAGAAAACCGAATTCATTGTAAGGAAAATTATCTAAAAGCAAATGAACATTTTGCCCAATCTCCACTTTACCAATGCCATTGGCAGGAAGCATCGTGACCGCTAAATATTTGCTTTGTTGGGGTACTACGGCAAACAACTCTTCCCCTGCATTGGTGGGTTCATTGATTTGTAAAGGGCGTAAATATTGTATCGTTCCATTGTAAGGCGCAACCAATAAATAACGTTGTTTCCATGTTTGGATATAATTGCTAAGGTTGCGCATTGCTTCTTGAATCCCTACGGTTAATGTTCGCTCTTTTTCTTCTCGCTCGTATTGCATATCGAGCATTTGTTTGCTATTGTCATTACTACTGATGTTATTTTGAATGCCATTTCTTTTTTGTTGTTCCAATTGCAATTTCTTAGAGCGCAATTTTGCCGCCTCATCATAATACTCTTGTTTGGAAATAACTCGATCTTTATAGAGTTGTTCATTGGCTTTAAATCGGTCATCGGCTTGTTTTAATTCTTCCTCTATCATCGCTCTTTCTTGTTTACTAATTTGGGCAATTGATTGTAAGTTTCCGATTTGTTGTTGTAGATTTTGTGTGCGTTTATTATAAAGTTGCTCTTTATGTAGTAAAGCTCTCGCACTAAGTTGTTGCAATAGTTGGTTGTAAAAAGCTTGGGCATCTCCAAGCGATTGTAAGGGATGATTGACCAATACTTCCAAAGCGGTTTCATTATTCGTTTGCAGATAAACATTGATACTATCAATGGTATTTTGAAGATGAAGAATATTGGCATAGCCTGTAGGATTTTCTATTTCTGCGATGGGTGTTTGATGAGATACTATTGCTCCATCTGCGACAAAAAGCTGTGTTATTCTTCCTCCCGAAATGGATTTTAATTTTATCGGTAAAGGGTCGGTGGTAATGACTGCTGAACCTTCGAGGGTGTCGGGGTATTTCACTACGACGCTAATTAGAATGATAATGCCAAACACAATCATTATTGAAAAAACACCCCATCGCAATAACCAGGTTGGCGTGCGTTCCAGCATTTCATTGGCTTCGGGCGCTCTCAATTCATCCCTTCTTGCAGAGACTAATTCTTCAGCGTGTATTTCAAATTCTTTACTGGACATTGTTTTAGTTTGACCTCACCCTAACCCTCTCCAAAGGAGAGGGAAGTGCTAGTTTAGTTTTTATTTGGAATTTTTCACTCTTCTTTTTTCATTATTAATTAGTTTCCTAGCTCCAGCTGATTTTTTACCAATTCATAATAATATCCCCTCTGTGCTACAAGACTTTCATGATTGCCTTCTTCAACAATTTTACCACTGTCTAACACCACAATTTGCTCGGCATCTTTTACTGTGCTCAATCGGTGGGCAATGACCACAACTGTTTTGCCCTGATAAAATTCTTTAAGGTGCGCCATTATTTCTTTTTCATTATTGGCATCAAGTGCAGAAGTGGCTTCATCAAAAAAGAGAATGTCGGGGTTTTTATAGACTGCTCTTGCTATCAATAGTCGTTGCTTTTGACCTGTACTAATGCCAATCCCTTCCTGTCCAATTTGTGTATTAAAAGCAAGCGGCAAACTATCTACAAAGCTTTTGATATTCGCTACTGAGGCGGCGTGATTGAGCTTGTCCCAATCAGGTACGTCTTCACCCACAGCGATGTTACCAGCAATGGTATCATTAAATATAAATCCTTCCTGCATCACCACACCACAGCATTGTCGCCAATCCTGCATATCCGTTTGGGCTAGATTGGTACGTTCAATAAATATGTTTCCTGTGCTTGGTTCATAAAAGCGCATTAGCAATTTCAGCAAAGTTGTTTTGCCACTTCCGCTGCTACCCACGATGGCGGTTACTTTGCCCGAAGGAATTTGAAGGTTAATTTCTTTCAATACTTCTGCCGAAAGTTCATCGTATTTGAAGGATACTTTTTCAAGGAGAATATTGTGTGTATCGGGAATAGGCAAAAAGGGATTTTGGGCAATTTCCTTCCCTTTTTGATGGCTTTTGTTCAGATTGTTTTCTTCTTCTTTTTGGTGAATTTCTGTGAGCCTATCCAAGCTGATGCGTGCATCCTGCCAAGCTTTAATAACGCCCACCAATTGCAAAACAGGGCTGTTCAGTTGGCCAATGATGTAGGAAATAGACAACATCATTCCCAAGGTCAATTGGCCATCAATAACCAATTTTGCAGCAACAACGGTGGTGAAAATATTTTTGACTTCATTGATGATTTTTGAACCAATAGCTTGTGTTTGTTCCAGTGTTAAAGATTGTAAACTGATACGATATAGCTTTACCTGAATACGTTCCCAACCCCAACGTTTTTGTTGCTCGGCATTGTGCAATTTTATTTCTTGCATACCGTTGATGAGCTCCATTACTTTACTATTCGTTTCACCCGCTTGTTGGAAACGTTTGTAGTCAAGCTTTTCTCTGCGTTTCAGAAAAAATAATATCCAGCCGATGTATAAACTACTACCCAAAACAAAAATGCCAAAAAGCGTAAGGTTGTAGTAAGCCAATACGAAACCATATAAAAAAAGTGTGAATAGAGAAAACAAGGCACTCAAAGAAGTGCTGGTCAAAAAGTTTTCGATTCGATGATGGTCTTGAATGCGTTGCATCAAATCTCCCGAAAGTTTGGTGTCGAAATAGCGAATGGGCAACTTCATCAGCTTAATAAAAAAGTCAGAAATCAAGGAGATATTAATGCGGCTGCTCACATGCA
The DNA here is from genome assembly GCA_030054025.1 of Phycisphaerales bacterium. Classification (GTDB taxonomy): domain Bacteria; phylum Bacteroidota; class Bacteroidia; order Chitinophagales; family Chitinophagaceae; genus Rurimicrobium. The sequence goes on from JASGCQ010000084.1 coordinate 3,351, forward strand.
ACATCATCCAGCTGCGCATTAGTTCTAATGCCATTTGCCCAATTGTGAGCATTAGCTGTGCTGCTAGTACAAGCCAAATAAAATTGAGGTCTTTTTTATAGATGCCTGTATCGACAATATTTTGGGTAAGAAAGGGTACAGCCAATTGCAATAAACTACCAACTACCAAACCAAGTAAAATCTGTAACATCAGCTTTTGATGCGGTTTGATGTAATGCAGCAGGAAAGCTTTGGTATCTATCTTGTCTTCTTTGGCATCGGGAATATCTACTTCTGCAAAAGCAGGTGTGGTTTCAAAGAGGAGGCAAATGCCTTCTTCCGTTTGTTTATTGGCTGTGTTGTTTATCCAACGCTTCAAAAACTCTTCGTGGGTATAAGTAAGCAAACCATTACCCGGATCCGAAACATAAACTTTTGTTTTGCTGATTTTGTAAACAACTATAAAGTGGTTTTGATTCCAGTGGGCGATAAGCGGTAATGGCGCATCATTTTCAAGCTTATCAAAATTGATTTTGACCGCCATTGTCCGAAAGCCAATTTCTTCGGCTGCTTTAGATATACCTAATAGACTTGCCCCTTCACGACCAGTGTGGCTTCTTTGCCTGAGAAAGGATATTGGAATACTTCGGCCATAATATCTTGCGATAATGCGTAAGCAAGTAGCTCCGCAATCCATAATATTAGGCTGTATGTCGAGAGGGAAAGGTTTCAAATATTTGAAGTTTATTTTCTTATGCCAATAATTTTTACCTCAATACGGTCATTCATTTTATGTTCGTAATCGTTTTGCGGATTAGAGTATATTTTCTTACTCATTGAATTACCAATTGTAGTTATTCTATTTGAATCAATTCCGTTTGTAATTAAATACTTCCTCACTCCCAAAGCTCGTTTTTCAGACCATTCCTGCCTCCAAGCATCAGGTGTGTTAACGATAGTATTCATAACAGAAGATTTACCAGGACTAGTCATGTTGCCTTCTATAAGTATGCTTACTTTCGGATTATCCTGCATCCAAACCAGTAATTGATTGAGTGCTGTATTTGATTCGGGTCTTAACTTGTAATCATCGGGATAGAAAAACCATTTTAAAGTTGGGAGATAAGAATTGACAACAATGGATTTCAGTTGGGTATTTATTTTCAATAAGGTGTCTCTTGCTTTTAAATTTTCAGTTTGTAATTTTTCTACTGCAATTTGTTTGTCAGGAGCTCTATAAATCAAAGTGTAATTGCTTTTAATATTAAAGGAGGCCTCAATGCGAAACGTGCCTTCTATATTGCTTTTTGTGGTCAGTATTTTATTCCCAATATCATTCACTAGTTCGATATCTGCTACCAAAGGCCTGCCCGTTTCGTCGCTTACTTTACCGCTGACTTTTACTTTACGCTCTATCTTAAAATCAATTTTATGCCCCTGTCCATTATCATATACATTGTCCAAGACCAGAAGATACTTTTCACCATTATCTACAAACAACGGATTCGAGAATTGATTACCTACCCCCTTACTAGTAAAATCTGCTGTCCCCTTACTTGATAATCCAGTTATGCTTCCGTTGGTAGTATCATTTCGGCTAAGATTACCTCTGACAGGCTGTTTGCTTTTAGATAGAATACTATCGCAGCTCAGCGAATCCGTCATTGTAAAAAGCAGAAAGTCATAATCATTGCCTTTATCCATCGGTGCAATATCAAATGTTAGCTTGCCCGAGGCCTTAATGTCCAACAAGTACCAAGCGCTGTGATGCTCTTTTTCAAATGCTGTTTTTGATGAGTTCGTATTTGCCTTTATTTCGAGCAAGTTGCCAAAACCATTTGGTGGTAAGGTTTTTCCATAGCTTGTTTTCTTGAAAACAGTAATTGGAATCGCGGCTTTGCAGTCACAAGCCACTTTTTTCTCAATACTATCCTTTTGCCCTATAGATTTATTCGCATAAAGAAATACTAATAATAAGAACCCTATTATTTTAAAGTTGAAATTGGATAGCCCTGTTCTTGGCATATTTTGGAAATTTTAAACGTAAAGCTTAGCCCCAAATACTCTGTTTTGCTTGGAATAAAGCCACTTCATCAATCTTTAATTCACCATTATTGAATTCAATTCCACTTTCAACAAGAGATTTGCAACCAACATCACCTTTCCATTTTGCAATGTATGGGTTGTAGTTGCACTCCGTTTTATGATACCATTCCCCATTATTATTTTTAATTGGGATTCTATTATCAATACACATATTTCGGAGCTCACATTCTTTACAAACTATTGTTTCGGATTTAGAAATATTCCAATACTGTTGGAAATCTTCTCTATTCACCATCCTCATAACCTCATTCACATTTGAAACGTTATTTAAATTACCAAACACCATTTCTGCTTCTGGAAAATTTTTAATATCACCATTCGCGCCAATAAATAGCTTTCTATTAAAATAGGTGTGGTGTGTTTGTGACTCTGTATATAGTTCGATGTTATTTATTAGGTTTTGTTGAAAAACAAGAGATTTTTCTGGATCAATAATGAATTTGCTTTTAGAATAAACCAACACTCCACCACTATCAGCATTATAAGTTATACTGCTATCCGAAAGGCAAGAAATCAAAAATTTTACCCGAGGATGTTTTTCCATCAACTCAATAATTTCATCTTGTTTGTGGACAGGATTGATTCTTGTTATTATTTCGATGTATTTAACTACCGACCTTGAAAACGAATTAAATAATTCTGATAAAAAAACTATGCCAACTTCATCCTGGCATTTTATTTGAATATTTTGACAATTTAAATGATTGATAATATTTACTAGTTTGTCAATTCCATATTTTGGTTTTTGGGTAATTTCAACTACAGCATTTGTTATAAACATAGGGGAATCCCAAGTAGTATTCAGACTTGTAAATGCATTGGCTTGTTCTACATTATCAAGCCAAATAGCATATTCTTTTTCTTGAAGAAAATCCATGTATTCTTCAATAACTTCTCTATCCAAAAATTCAGAGTCTAATATATCGCTAACCCTATGGCCGTAAAATCTGCTTATCATTTCTTCCATTTCGTTTGGTATAAAAGAAAAGCTTGCACGTTGCATATCATAAACAATACTTCTTAGATGACCCTTTACTGTAGGGCAAATAGAAATAGGAATAAAATACTTATTGGGCTTCCATTGGTGTATCATTTTCAATACTGATTCTAATTGTTTTATAAAAATTTTTCAAAGCGAATTCAGAAGTATTGTGAAAATCGCTTATTAAACAATCTCTTTGTGGCAAGGCAGAGCATTCGGCAAACGAAAATACCAATTGCTGCATTCCTTTATTTTGGTTGGTAAATTCTTTTAATTCTTCCATATTACAAATAGTGAGCAATTTGTTTTTCAATATAATAATTACACGGGTGAGATACCTGCCAGAATTGGCCAATTGGGTTTATCTCGAGGAAATAATAACAGTTATCTGTACCAAGAATCAAATCAATACTGCCAGAGTTAATACCCAATTTGGCGAATAAGTTTCTTAGTTTTTCCTCTATTTCTATCGGTAATTGGTAAGGTGGGGTTCTATTGGGTTTAGCTTGGTTATAATTTCTAAAATCAATTTTGGTTTGCTCATCATTCTGAGACAATACGGCACTTGAAAAAAATCTATTGTCAAAATAAAAGGTTCGAATTTCAAAAAGCTTTTCCACGCAATTTTGTAATAAACTTGGATAGAATTTGTCTTTAAGATTATTCAAAAATTCTATTGAGTCTTTGGTTATAAGCTGAGTACCCCAGGAAACAGATTTATCATTTAATGTAATTCCAGAAACATAAAATGACTTTGTTATTAAATCTCTTTTATTTAATAAGTCATTTAAGTCCTTCTTATTCGTGAGAAGGAAAGTGTCGGGTATTTTTAGGCCACAATACTTAGCTTCAAAAAGTACAATTAATTTATTGATATCATTATTTTCAGGTAAATTGATGTGCTTAATGGAAGATAAAAAATGAAACACAAATTTCTTAACTACTTTTATTTCTTCTGATAAATAAGAAGCAATTTTGACATCATTAGTGCCTTTTTTAGCAATGACATTAAGTCCAAAATTAAAATGCCCCCTTCGGTACCAATAAGCCTTAATCTCCTCTAATTTTAATTCAGTTTTCTCTTGCTTCGTGTTATTAAGTTGAAGTATAACTGAATCCTGTGAATTAGAAATTTCTGCTTTCTCAATATTTACACCCAGGTTGTTATTTCTAACCCAATCCTTTTTCATATAATAAAGCCAATCAATTACTGTATCAGTAGTGTGCTCTTTATCTGTGCTCTGAATTAGTACCATTTAATTTCAAGTTTTTGAAAATATTGATAGTCTTCCATCGCCCCCTCTTTTTTGGCATATTGCATTAATAGGCTTATCATATAATTGTAAAAGCCCACTTCCATTTCGCCTTGTAATGCAGCTGTATGCATTTCTTCGACAAGGAATCTGAGTTTTTCCTTATGGCCCTGACAAAACTCTTTTTCGTGACAGAAATACAAGCTAATGACGTGCTTAATGATTGGCTGAATCATTGCAGCGTTTGATCCAACAGTTGACATTTTTGGGAAGCCCCATTTTTTGATTTTAGTAACCAATTCATCCAGATGCGATGAATCAACAAATATCATACTGTGAATAAAAGAATCGTGGTTCACAAAATCGTTTCGCGGAATCATTCTAAAACCAATGTTTGCACCTACAAGGCTATGCAACTTGAGCCTCCAATTCCAATCTAAATTAAGCTTTGCTCTTTTTATTAATGAATCTTCCTCTTCTTTTAAAATCTTGTATGCAGAAAGGGTATTTGAGGGCAGATTTGATAAACGAAGTTCTCTATATGCCTCAATGTTCATTTCCCTTATTGCTTCAAACACATCATCAACTTTTTCAGCACTGTTCAAAATCCATAATCTACCCGATTCAACAATATACGCACTATCATCACCTGTAACAGCGAACTGAAAATATGATGTAACATCCGTAGTCAAAAGTCTGTAAGTCCTGCTGATGTTGTAATACATTTGTGCCGTTTCCTTTGGGTGAGATTCTTTATATGAATAATTGGTTTGCTTTGTAGTTTTATAATACAAAGAATCAGGATTCTTATTTTGGCAAAATCCAGTTTTGAATATTATACAAAAAACAAGGATTGTGAAAATTACTTTATTCATATTTTTGAGTTTTATAAAAGCCTAACTAGAATTAACTAGTTAGGCTTGATAAACTATCCAATTGAAATGGCACCAAATACATGATTAGTTACTGCAACATCAGTTACTGGGTTTGGATTGATTACCATATCCGCACCACTATTGTTAGTAACATCCTGTTCCCAGGTTGTATTCGTATCAGCTAAATCTGTTGATTTATAATGGTCAGCACCACCTGTCTTATTTGATGTTACATCTGGTGTAGGCGTGCCTGCACCACCAAAAATTTTGTCACCAGCTACTTGATATTGTTCCATAGCGAACAAATTTGATTTCAATGATTGTTTTTTCATTTTTCTTACCCTCTCGGGATTTTGTTTTATTTTCCCTTCCTCTCTAACGCCGTGGTCGGGGTGGTTAATTCAGCGTCCCATTTATCCTCATTGCGAATGCGAGGTTTCCAGTTTTGTATCGTTCTTACAACGAGATGGTCTGTGTTTGCTTCACCATTGTTTTTCCTTTTTTGCTTTTTTCTTTGGGTGCATTTCAGGTAGTTTCATTATCCCGCAACATGTAAATCAAAGGTCTTCGTTGAGTTTTTAAAAAACAATAACTTTTTCAATAAAATTATTACTTTTATGTAAATTTTTATTTGTTTTAATTATGGAAGAGGTTGTTCAAAAAATAAAAAATGTGCGCAAACAAAAAGGTTTTTCCCACGAAAATATGGCACTTGAGTTGGGCATTAGCCAAGCTGCTTATACCAAAATCGAAAATAATGAAACTAAACTATCTGTCGATCGCCTTTTTCAAATTTCTAAAATTTTAAATACCCCTGTTTATGAATTATTAAACGTAAATCCCAATACTGTTTTTAACCAACACAACCACGAAGGTGGTACTGGTTATCAGCAACAGATAGACAATTTACACCAACATAATAAAGAACTACAAGACGCATTCATAAAGCAACTTAAAGACGAAATCGTTTTTTTGAAAGAGCTACTCAATAAATCTGTTCAATAATTGGTTTTCACTCTTCATAATATCTTGCAATGATTCGTAAGCAAGTTGCTCCGCAATCCATTATGTTCGGCTGTATTTCGTGGGGGAATTTTAACAATGAAGAGGGAAAAGTGAAAAGTGAAAAGTGAAAAATTAGCCTTGTGGTAAATTGTTTTTAGTTGTTTTCCGCCGTTGT
>JASGCQ010000085.1 GCA_030054025.1 Phycisphaerales bacterium
AAAAAAGAGGACACCAGAAGAGTTGTATAAAATCATTTTAGAGACCTCCATTTTAATCAGCCTAAAGAAGACGCGTTTATACTATTTTGCCGTTGGAGTCAAGATGCCAAAAACAGTACAATAAATGCACTAATAAAAGTGGCCGAAATGTTTGATAGGCACATGAACGGCATACTAAATGCCATAGCTTTGAATAAAAGCAACGCTATGGCAGAAAGACTAAATGGCAAAATACAAGAAATTAAACTAAGTGCAAAAGGGTACAGAACATTGAGCGCTACAAACAAAATTTAAAAACATTGAAACTTTGTGTTACGGAGCCCCGCGCTGAATCAATAAAATTTTAATATACATAACTATGAACCAATTATTCCAACAGATTCTTGACAATCCAGGTGTTTCATTAGCAATCATTGGAAATTTAATTATCATAGAAAGTTTACTTTCAGTAGATAATGCGGCAGTATTGGCAACTATGGTAATGGATTTACCCACAAAAGAAAGAGACAAAGCTTTAAAATATGGCATTTGGGGTGCTTATATTTTTCGTGGATTGGCTATGATTTTTGCATCCGTATTATTAAAATTTTGGTTTTTAAAACCACTTGGTGGACTTTATTTACTTTATTTAGTTTATGGTTATTGGAAAGGAAAACAAACCGAAACAAAAGAAGACGATATTATTGACAAAAAAAGTAATTGGCTATATAGAGCAACAGTTGGTTCACTTGGTAGCTTTTGGGCTACGGTTGCATTAGTTGAATTAATGGATATGGCTTTTTCAATTGACAATGTATTTGCGGCAGTTGCATTTACGCCAAACATTATTCTTGTTTGTGGTGGTGTTTTTATCGGAATTTTAGCAATGAGATTTATTGCACAATGGTTTGTAAAACTTATGGAAAAGTACAACTTTCTTGAGACAGCCGCATTTATAGTAATTGCTATTCTTGGAATTAAATTGACACTTTCTTTATTTGAACATTTTTATCCTGAAAGTGGTTTTAGTAAATTTTTATCAAGCCATACAGCAGACATAGGAATTTCAGTTTTGACAGTTGCAATTTTCTTTATTCCAATTTTGACAAGTATGTTTTTTAACATTCCAAAGAAACAAACGACAGAAGAATAAGCCAACGCTTTTGGTAGCACATTTGCATTTTTTTCCAACGCACAAACCACCGCTAAAAAATGCAAAAGAGCTACTAAGCCAACGCACAGACCAAAAAAAGCAAAAGAGTTATACCGTTAATTTCCTAATAAAATCGCAAACATTTTTTATGTTTGCCCCACAAGATTACTTTTAGGTGATTCCGTATTTGCATCTATTGATGCTTGGAGCACTTCTAAAGCAACCTTTCTTTTTTTTATAGTTTCTACCTGAAACAGGTGCTTCTGTCCCAAGTTCCTGATACCTTCTGCTTATTTTGCTAACGCCTAATTTTGTAGATTCATTTTGCTCATTCCGATGCGACTTCTCCTGATTTTTAACACCCGTTTGTTCATTGAACATCTGTTTATGTTTTAGCATATCATAAACCACTCTCAATAACTTGTGCATTATAGCCTTATATTTCTTTCCATTGGCTCTGTGCCTCGCATAAATACTTTTGAAGTAGGTATTGTGTTGCACAACATTCGCTGCTGCATTGTATAATCCCAGATTTTGCAGTAGGTACCTATTGGCAGTTTTTGGAAAAATTTCAACTGCAAAGCAGTAGAAAATATGCAAAGCAAAAATTTGATTATCAATCTAAATTATCAACAATAGATCTTCAAAAAGGAGGGCATTTTTTGGGCAAATTATTCAAAAATACCGCTACTGAAAAATCTGGGATAAAGTACGCTAAGTAATTCAATAAAAAAACGCCAGCAATAAAGCCGACGTTTTTAGGAAACGAAATTTTAAGCGGTAAAAACTATTTTGTTGTACTCGTAGAAGTTTCGGTCTTCTCTTCAGATTTTTGTCCCTTCTTGCAGCAACCTTTTCCTTTAGCGCAAGCCTCTTTTTTCTCTTTAGAGCAAGAGCCTTTTTTACCTTTACAGCATTTGCCATCGTAAGCAAAAGAAGAACCGGCAACTGCTAATGCTGCAATAAATAATGTTACTTTTTTCATTGTATTATAATTTTAAGTTTTAAATTAAAAACCAAATCTAAGGCATTTTTGCCAATATCGTCATGCCTCCTTTTACTTTTTGACCAATTTTCACATCTATTTGTGTACCCACAGGAAAATATATATCTACTCTGGAACCAAATCTGATGAAGCCAAACTCCTCATTTTGAGCTATTGCCTGTCCTTCTTTTACATAATAGCAAATACGACGGGCTAAAGCGCCCGCTATTTGGCGCATGAGCAATGTTGTCTGCTGATTGCCGACAACTACTGTTGTTCGCTCATTTTCGGTAGAAGATTTGGGATGCCAAGCCACCAAATATTTACCAGGATGATATTTCATATACTTTACCTCACCTTTAATCGGACTACGATTGACATGTACATTCAAAGGACTCATGAAAATAGACACTTGTAGTCTTTTGTCTTTAAAATATTCCGTTTCTACTGTTTGCTCTATCACTACAACCTTACCATCGGCAGGAGCAATCACCAAATTTTCTCCTTTGGTAAATATGCGATTGGGAATACGAAAAAACCAAACTATCCAAAGCCACAGCAAAAAGAAAATCACCTGAATAGACCAATAGAGCCACCATATCTCCCATAGGAAGTGTTGGTTGAGCCATGCTATTACAGCAAACAAAACCGTTGCCATGCCGATGTACTTATACCCTTCTCTATGTATTGTCATATATTAATGTTGCTGCTTTTTTGCGATGCGAAGATAAATTAAAAAACAAGGACCTTTAGCGAATCCATAAAAAGATAGCTGTAAGCAAAGGCAAAGGGGGTAGCTACCAATAAAGAGTCGAAGCGATCTAGTGCACCACCATGTCCGGGCATGAAAGAACCAGAGTCTTTTACTTCTGCCAAACGCTTGAGTTTACTCTCCAACAAATCGCCCAAAGTGCCTGCCACAGAGGCACAAAGTGATAGAGCTAGCCAATCCTGAATATGGTAATAGGGACTATAATAACCCCATATACTTGCCACTATTACGGTGAGTAAAGCCCCTCCGATGGTACCTTCCCAAGTTTTTTTGGGTGAAATTGTAGAAAAAGGTGTTTTGCCGATAAGAGAGCCTACGATATAAGCCATGGTATCATTTACCCAAATCATTAATACAAGACCTAAGGGTAAGAGCAAACTTTTTTCACGCATAAGTATCAGCAAAAGAATAGGCAAGATGATATACAGCATTGCCCCAAAAGTTTGAAATGCGTTTTGAATATTACCCTTAGCATGGAGTGCTTGCCACAATAATATTACGGTGGGAATAAACAGCAATGCAGGCACAAACAATTTTTGTCCTTCAAAAATTGGGGAACAAAGCAAGAGCAATGCTGCTCCAAAGAATTGAAGCACTATTTCCGAAGTAATGTTGTTTTGCTTACTGCCATTAATATTCTTAAACAAAGAAAAATATTCTTTGATGCAAAGAAATTGCACCAACAGAAACAAAGCAGAAAATAATAGAGCATGACCCAAAAGTCCTGCCAACATCACAATTGCAAATACAATTGCCGTACCACTACGCGTAAAAAAAGCACTCCAGTTCAAAATCTATTCAATTAATTGATTTGCTTTTCAGCCCTAAAATCATCCGCCCAATCTATGGGCAAAGGTGTTGCATTTTTGCGCAATAACATCATAAAGGAAATAAATAATGTTACCGCTATCAGTAAAACATACCATGGAAAATTATCTGCTTTACTCAATTCGTTGGGGCTTACAAGTTTATTTTGCCAAACTAAAACTACGATGGCAAAAGCATTATTGATAAAATGTGCCAATATACTGAGCCATATAGAACCGCTGAAATAATACAAATAACCCAAAAGTACACCTGCCAACATAATGGGTAAAAAATTGTGTACAGACTGGTGTGCCATCGCAAAGAGTGCCGCAGAAAATAAAATAGCAAAGTGAATATTATTGGAGCTGTTGTACGAAAAACGCATAATGACTCCTCTAAATAACAATTCTTCGCCCAAAGCAGGCAATACGGCAAATACAAATAAGTAGAGTGCCAAACTAGCTACATCTTTACCACTAATGAGTAAACTCATTTTTTCTTGATTACTGAGCAATTCTGCTTTTGCTTTGGAGCCAAAATCTATCTGCTGCATCCATGTGCCGAATTGATAAAACAAAGGCACAAAACACAACATCAGTAGTACTGTCAAAAGCCACAGCATCTTTTTTTGAGGTAATCGCAAACCCAAATAATCCGAAGCCTGTGGATGGGTGAGATATGCAAATAAAAGTGCCACCAATAAAAATTTGAAAATGCTCGAAATGATTTGAGCAAAAAGGTTAGCGTTGATTACACTCTCGGAGCTTGAAGCCTTGAATTGAATAACCTCTTGCACACTCACTCCAAACAATGGCGGAATACAAAAACTGATGACAGCACTCGAAAATGAAAACAAAGTGAAAACCATCAACATCAACAAGATGACTTGCAAAAACTTAGGATAATGTCGCCAATAACGCATAAAAGAAATCTGAATTAAGAAAGCACAAAGGTAATAGACATTCTGAAAGAACATTTTTATACCTTGCTGCTTCTATTGATTCCCGCTATGCAATTTTTAAACACCAAATTGAACATCCTCGAACAAAAACCCATCTTACTTTCTGGGCTTTTTTGGATATTGACCGGAATGGTGTGTTTGCCGGCATACAAAGCAGGCTTTAATGGCGACTTTGAGGGGCTATTGGGCTACGCTCGCCATTACAGTTTTTGGGAATTTGTCAACAGCAAAGATTTTCATGTCAAAAGCCTTTATCAGGTTACTCATTTCCAACTGTATGTGCTCATCCATCTGTTGGGCACGCATCCTATTCCTTGGTTTTTATTGCTTACCGGCTTGCACAGTTTGAATGCCTTTCTTCTGTTTTCTCTTTGCAAAAAAATATTCACTGATTTTGCTTTGCCCAATGCTTCGAATATTGCTTTGGCAGGTGCCTTATTGTTTTTGTTGAGCCCCAATATCAGCGAAGTAACGATTTGGAAAGGCGGTTATCATTATTTGCCGGGCGTACTTTTTCAACTTTTTATCTTGACTTGGTGTAGAGATTTTATGATGTACGGGCAAAAAAAATATATAGTGGCTTCGCTGGTTCTATTTTTTATCTCTAGTTATTCTTTAGAGATTTTTTACTTAACGCCCTGGTTTTGCCTTATCCTGATATTGGCTTATAAATGGAAAAATATTATTACCTCTTCCGTTTTTAAGCGTAGTATCAACTGGCTATTCTTGGGGACTATTCTTTTATTTATTGCCCACCTTATTGTGTTTCGTTTGCGTTTTGGTTCTTGGTTGGCGCACTATGGCACTACAGGTGACTTTATTTTCAAAGGGCAAGAATTGTTTCCTAAATTATTGAAATACAGTGCTACTCTGTTTTTGATGAGTGCACATCTACCCGAAAAAATCTCACAATCCATTTATCATTTCTGTACTCTTCCTGCCATCTATTATAGTAGTTATGCTTTGCTACTCACCATCTGTTTGGTTATTTTTAGCCGTTTCAAAAAAGCCTCTACAGCCTTTCAGCTCGGTTCCGTTTTTTTGGGCATGATGATGCTTTGCATTCTTATCTTATCGCCCATTTTTTTCGACGATTTGGTACAAGTGTATAACAGCAGAAGGTGCTACGAATTGAGTTTCCCTGCCTATAGTGTAGCAGCACTGCTACTATTTAGCTTGTTCCAATCGGCAAAACTATCATGGAGTCTGCTTGTAGGGGTTTTATTGGTATTTGGGGGCTTGGCGACACGCAAAGCATTTCATTGGCGTTATGCAGCCAAAATTCAGTATGGCATTTTGAACAATTACAAGTGGCAAAATACCGATACGGTTATTATCCTCAATATGCCTACCTATTTCAAAGATGTGCGTGTTATTCCGGTAAACGACCGTAAGGAATTTGAAGAAAACCTATTGGTCTTCGGGCATGATACCGCCAAGGGTATGGTATATGGCGTTTCTTCTTACAACATGAACAATATTTGGGATGGAGCGCATGTGGTGATGCAGGATAGCATGACCATCAAGGTAACGCTCAATCAATGGGGCTCTTGGTGGATCTATAATTGCCTTGGTGCCAATAGCTACGAAAATGAATTATATCGTTTCGAACTTACCGACCCTGGACACGAATATCTGTTGCACCTCAAGCGCAAACCTAAAAACTTCGTGATGCTCTTTCAACAAGGGGAACATTGGAAAGTGGTGGACTTGTATAAAAAAGCTCCGGAAGAACAATGGTAAATACAAAAGAGGCAAGCTATTGAGCTTGCCTCTTTTAATACGGGTATATCGAAAAATTATTTTTTCTTTTTTGGGGTAAACATAGCAATCATTCTACGACCTTCCATTTTGGGCATACTCTCCAAAGAACCCACATCGGCAAGGCGTTCAGCAAATTTGAGCAACAATAGTTCGCCTCTTTCCTGAAACATAATAGCACGACCTTTAAACTGCACATAGCATTTTACTTTGTCGCCTTCTTGCAAGAATTTTTCGGCATGTTTTGATTTGAAATCAAAATCGTGTTCATCGGTATTGGGCGTAAAACGAATTTCTTTGATTTCAGATTGCTTTGCCTTTGCCTTTTGCTCCTTATCTTTTTTCTTCTTTTCGTACAAAAACTTTTTATAGTCTATAATACGGCACACCGGCGGCACTGCATTCGGCGATATCTCTACAAGGTCAACACCTTGCTCCTCTGCCATAAGCAATGCCTCGTTGAGCGAGCAAACGATGGGTTCGGCACCATCACGTATTAAGCGCACTTCGAGTGCTGTTATTTCATCATTTAAACGATGTTCGTTTTGTATCGTACGAGGCTTGTAAGGTACTCTTGGCTTTGGTCTTTTCTGCATTAAGTATTTTTAGATAAAAAATTTAAAGTCAAAAATAATGTATTTTAATGTTGAAAACGGTTAAGTGTTTCGTTATTTTTTGTACCGGCAGTTTCTGTTTTCACCATTTCTTGTAGGTATTGCACAAATGCAGCGTTCTCCATTACGCCTTTATCGCCTTCGCCATGTTTGCGAACAGCTACTTTACCACCATTCATCTCTTGCTCGCCTACAACCAGCATATAGGGTATTTTCATCAACTCGGCATCACGGATTTTTTTGCCGATTTTTTCGTTGCGGTCATCTACCGAAGCCCTGATATCAGAGGCTTTGAGCAGTGCTGCCACTTCGTGGGCATAAGGACTGAATTTGTCGCTGATGGGCAATACTTTCACTTGCTCCGGAGCCAACCATATCGGGAAATTTCCGGCACAATGCTCGATTAATACGGCTACAAATCGCTCCATAGAACCGAAGGGCGCACGATGAATCATAACCGGTCTTTTCTTGGTATTATCCGCATCTACATATTCCAACTCAAAACGCTCCGGAAGGTTGTAATCTACTTGAATAGTACCCAATTGCCAGCTTCTACCGAGTGCATCCTTCACCATAAAGTCCAATTTAGGACCATAAAATGCAGCTTCTCCGTACTCTACTACGGCATTCAAACCTTTTTCGGCTGCAGCTTGGATAATGGCATTTTCGGCAATCACCCAATTTTCTTCGGACCCAATATATTTTCTTCGGTCTTCTTTGTCGCGCAAAGATATTTGTGCCGTAAAATTTTCGAAATCGAGCGAGGTAAACACGTACATCACCAAGTCTATAACTTTCTTAAACTCTTCCAATACTTGCTCGGGACGGCAAAACAAATGCGCATCGTCTTGGGTAAATCCTCGTACTCGGGTAAGCCCGTGCAATTCGCCACTCTGCTCATAGCGATATACGGTACCAAACTCTGCAAGGCGCAAGGGCAAGTCTTTATAGCTGCGTGGAGCCGTTTTGTATATCTCACAATGGTGGGGGCAATTCATGGGTTTGAGGAAAAACTCTTCACCTTCATGCGGTGTTTTGATCGACTGAAAGCTATCTGCACCGTACTTTTCGTAGTGTCCAGAGGTTTTGTACAAATTGATATTGCCGATATGTGGGGTAATCACGGGCAAATAACCACTCTCTACTTGTGCTTTTTGTAAAAAATCTTGTAAGCGTTGGCGCAACATGGCTCCTTTGGGCAACCACATAGGCAATCCGGCACCTACTTTTTCGGAAAAGGCAAACAATTCTAATTCTTTACCCAATTTGCGATGGTCGCGCTTTTTGGCTTCTTCCAGCAAAAGCAAATACTCATCCAACTCTTTTTGAGAAGGATAGGTAACGCCATAAATACGGGTGAGCATTTTATTTTTTTCATTGCCTCGCCAATAGGCTCCTGCAATATTGGTGAGCTTTACGGCTTTGATAAAACCGGTATTGGGGATATGCGGACCACGGCAGAGGTCAGTAAAGGCACCTTGTGTGTAGAAGGTAATCTTACCGTCTTCGAGGTCTTGCAACAATTCTATCTTATAGGGGTCGGCTTTTTCGGTAAAATAGGCAATGGCTTCTTCTTTGCCTACTTCGCGGCGCAGATACTCATTTTTCTGACCTGCCAATTCTTTCATTTTCTTTTCAATCTTGGCAAGGTCTTCTTCGCTGATAGCTTCGCCGCAGAGGTCGAGGTCGTAATAAAAACCATTATCTATAGCGGGACCAATACCAAATTTAGTACCCGGAAAAATAGCTTCGATGGCTTCTGCCAAAAGGTGGGCAGATGAATGCCAAAAAGTGGACTTACCGGCTTTATCATCCCAAGTCAAAAATTTTATGGCGGTATTATTATTTAAAGGTCGGGTTACATCATATATCTCGCCATCTACTTCGGCTGCCAATACCTTGCGGGCAAGCCCTTCGCTAATTGATTTTGCAACATCGAGTGATGATGAACCGACTGCGTATTCGCGCACAGCACCATCAGGAAAAGTAATTTGAATCATTGTATTGTAATTATAAAAAGAGGTGCAAATGTAAGTGAGTAAAAATAAATATCGTTTAGAGATGGCTACAATAAAAAACGGTCGATGTGCACTAAGCTATTGTAAAGACTTTCGGACCTTAATTTTAGGTGCTTTTCGTGCAAGAGTGTCTCGTTTCTGTAATCGTTCTTTCTACTTGAAAGTGTACTTTACATAAAATCGGGAACATTCTTTGAAATTGAATAGTCATATTGTTGTTAAATTACTTCATAAAGGTAATCATGTTTCTCAAAATATATACAAGGGCTTTTATGCTTGTTGTAAAAACTCTCAAAGCCGAATGGAGCATACGAAAATTGCTATTTTCAGCATAATAGCTTCTACCCATTAAATATTATTTTTCACTACCGACCGACAAAACTCCCCAACAGGCAAAAAAGTCTGTAACTATCTGTGCTATCGAATATGAACAGTTTATCGAACGAGACATTATCCAAGCGGCTGATCGACTAAATGCTTATCTGTATAAATCATATTCTCTGTTTGTGTCAAAAACTAAAATAACCCGTTGTGCATTTAGAAAAAATCTCAAAAAAAGTGAAATAAAAAGTTGT
>JASGCQ010000086.1 GCA_030054025.1 Phycisphaerales bacterium
ATTGGACATAATATCTTATATAGCAAAAATCGTGCCAAAGTGTTGTCGAATTGGTGTTATGGGCAAATTGCTCTTGCTTTAGGTCGCAGCAAGAGCAACATCCAACGAGCGGTTGCGCCTTGGACACGTGACCGCTATCAGGCCGTAAAAGCCAATGAGTACGCACTATCAAATAAAGCACTTGGGTAAATATCGGCTGCCCGACATAATCGCTACTTTTGTTCCTATCAATGTTGTTTCTTTAGTTGCAGCAAAATTGAGAAAGGGTAGTCCAATAGCTACCCTTATTGTGAAATTTATCTCGGACAATAGTATTTTATGATTTTAGTTCAAAAGCAGTCCCCAATTGCCTGATGCGGAGTGCATCTTTTATTTCGTCGAGGATATTAGGGTCGTCAATAGTAGAAGGGATGCTATATGCTTTGCCATCGGCTATTTCGCAAATTGTTTTACGCAATATTTTACCGCTTCTCGTTTTGGGTAATCGTTTTACCTGAAGGGCATTTTTGAAGACGGCAATAGCACCAATTTTATTGCGTACATTGGCTACTAATTCTTCTTCTAATTGGACTTCCCTAATTTCAACACCATCCTTGAGTACCACAAAAGCCACAGGTCTTTGCCCGCGCAATTCGTCGGCAATGCCTACCACAGCGCATTCTGCCACTGCAGGATGTCCTGCCACAATTTCCTCCATTTCTCCCGTGCTTAGTCGGTGTCCACTCACGTTGATGACATCATCTACTCTGCCCATTACAAAGTGGTAACCTTCAGCATTACGATATCCGCCGTCGCCACTCAAGTAATAACCTGGGTATTTTTCGAAATAACTTTTTTGAAAACGAATTTCATTTTTCCACAGAGAAGGTAAGCAGCCTGGTGGTAAAGGTAGTTTTACTGCAATATTGCCTTCGCTGCCTATGGGTACTTCATGCCCCTCTTCGTCTAGTATTTTAATCTCGAAACCACATACTGGAAAGCCAGCAGAGCCAGCTATGGCTTCTCTTTGGTCATACTTATTTAAGATGCCCAACATTGCCCATCCGCTTTCTGTTTGCCACCAATGGTCTATGACTGGTTTTTGCAACACTTCTTTTATCCAATGAAACGTGGCAGGGTCGCAGCGTTCTCCGGCAAGAAATAATTTTTGAAGAGAACGGGTGTCAAATTGATGGATAAAACTTGCACCAGGGTCTTCTTTTTTAATCGCTCTTATGGCGGTAGGCGCAGTAAAGAGTACGTTTACTTGATGTTGCTGGATGATGCGCCAAAAAGCTCCTGCATCCGGTGTGCGCACAGGTTTGCCTTCGTACAATACCGTAGTGCAGCCGTACAATAAGGGGGCATATACAATGTAGGAATGACCCACCACCCAGCCAATATCGCTGGCAGCCCAAAAGACATTCCCCGGCTGTACATCATAAAAATATTCCATCGAAAAGCGTAGTGCAGTGGCATATCCTCCCGTATCTCTCACAATTCCTTTGGGTCTTCCAGTAGTCCCCGATGTGTATAAAATATATAAAGGGTGTGTAGACAGGACGGGAATACTTTTAGCCGAACCACATTGGTACAAGGCTTCGAAATCAATTTCATTGGCACCGCCAAGGTCGTCAAAACCTTCTTCTCTTCTGTAATACACTTGGTAGTTGGGTTGGTATTTCGATTCTTTCAACGCTTGATCTACCAATATTTTATAAGGAATTTTTTTGCCAAATTCTACTCCGTATGATGCCGAAATAATGACCTTGGGTTGTGCATCATCTATTCTCACTGCCAACTCATGCGGTGCAAATCCCCCAAAAACCACAGAATGAATAGCACCAATGCGTGCGCAGGCTAGCATAGCAATAACAGACTGCGGAATCATGGGCATGTAGATAATGACAGTATCTCCTTGTTTTACGCCGAGATTTAATAATCCGGAGGCAAATTTTGAAACATTATCCAATAGCTCATTGTAGCTGATGTGCTTAATGCAATTAAATGCAGGAGAATCATAGATTATGGCGGTTTGATTCCCTCTGCCTTCTTCAATTTGTTGGTCCAAACAGAGATAAGACATATTTATTCTGCCATCTGCAAACCATTGATGGAGACCTGAATTGTTTTGAGATAGGATTGTTTCTGGTTTTTCAAACCAGCTTAGTTTGTCAGCTTGTTCTTTCCAAAATTCTTCTTTATTGGCAATGCTTTGCTGATATAGTTCTTCGTAGTGCATACCGATAATTCTTTTTTTAAAATTAATACGAATCTGCTGAGTAATAAAGAAATATATACTAAATAAGCAAAAAAAGAAAACGGACTGTTATTGCAATAACTCGTTTACTTTTTTCATTAAATCTCGGGTCGAAAAAGGCTTTGTAATGTACATAGATGCGCCCAACTCAATTCCTTTTTGGATATCACTTTCTTTGGTTTTGGCACTCAGGAATATGACGTGAATATCTTTTAGATCCTTTTTTGATTTGACATACTTGCAGATAGAATAGCCATCTACATCGGGCATCATAATGTCGAGTAAAATAAGATTGGGTTTTATGGTGTTGATGGCTTCGAGAGCTTCTGTACCATTGCGGGCTATCATCACTTGATAACCATTTTTTTTCATCAAAAACTCTAAAGACATTAAGATGTAAGGGTCGTCGTCAACAACTAAAATATTTTTCATTGTCTTCATTTAATTAACTTAATGGCAAAGTAAATACAAACTTAGCACCTTGCGACAAAATAGGTTCAACATATATCCTACCGCCGTGCATTTCAACAATTCTTTTACAAATAGCTAAACCTAATCCACTGCCAATTGGCTTTTGAATGGTTTGGTTTTTGGCTTGGAAAAATTTGTCGAAAATAAGCTCCCTGAGCTCTTCGGGAATGCCTTTTCCATTATCCATTATCCAAATGGCGAGTTCGTCCATTTCTGCTCTGCAAATGATTTTAATTTGACCACCTACTTCGGGTACAAATTTTAGCGCATTGGAAACCAAATTGTAAATCACTTGTCGAATCATATCTTTATCACATTGCAATAAAGTCATGCTGCTCGAGGGTATGTACTCCAGCTGAATATTTTTTTCATGGATAAGTGGTTGCAAGGATTCGATAATGCCATTAATAAGATAGTTTATATCTACCGCCGAATAATTTAATTTTTGCCTGCCCGATTCGTAACGTTCTAAATTGAGTACTTGCGTAATGAGGTGACTCAAGCGTTCAATTTCTTTCACAATCCCTTCGAGATAATGTTGGCGTTGAGGCTCATCCATATCGGGATTGTCAAACAAGATTTCGCTCAAAGCCCGAATAGAAGTAAGGGGTGTACGCAACTCATGGGTGACGGTGTATAGAAATTCATCTTTGAGTACATCCATTTTTACCAATTGTTCATTAACCTCTGTAAGTTGTTCTTTGGCGCGCGAAAGTTCTAAAGAATTTTTTTTCAGTTCTTTATTGAGTTCCAGCACTTGTTGCGATTCACGAACAATGGACAATACTTTATCAATGCTAATCTCTTCTTCTTTTGCGATATTGCTTACTAAGAACCTTGCCGAAGCCGAGCCTATTACGCCTGTTAATATCTTCTCTGAGAAATCAATAATGCGAGGGTCAGCCTCTTTTTGGTCGAAGGGTATTTTGTGCCTTTGAGCATAGGAACGCAATAAATTTTCTGCCCTTGATTTTCCGATGAAATTGGCTAATAGTGCGTTCACATCTGAAATGAATGCAGAGGTTTTCCACATCCCAGGTCTGCCGACAATACCCTGATATTTAACGATGTTTACAAACAATTCGCCTTGATATTCTTCTTGTCTGCTTGGTTGGGTCATCAAAGAAATAATTACTAGGCAACCAATGTTGAATAAAATGCTCCAGAATAAACTATGTGCTAATAATCCCATAGACGTGACACCAAATAGAGCTTGAGGTTTCAGCCAGCTTAATCCCATAGGCCCTTGCGACATAATATTATTGTTGATAAAACCTGCATTTACAAAAGAGGGAATAATAATCGTATAAAACCAAATAAAGAATCCTAAAAGGATACCTGCAATAGCTCCCTTTCGGTTGAGTATTTTGGAGTAAAGCCCGCCAATTGTTGCCGGAGCGAATTGTGCCACCGCAGCCATGGATACCAAGCCTATCGAAACCAAAGAGGTGGATGAAGCAATCCATTTGTCGTAAAAGCAGGCGAGAATAAGTATTACAAATATGCTAGTCCTTCGAGAGTATTTGATGTTTCTGACCGTAGTTTTTTCGCCATTTAACTCTAGTGCTTTCGAAGAAAAAATTAGGGGAAGTACCAAATGATTGCTCATCATGGTGGACAAGGCAATCGTTTCGACGATAATCATGCCACTTGCAGCAGATAGCCCTCCTATGTACACCAATAAACTTAGTCCGCCTTGCTTGAAGTGAAGAGGAAGCGACAGTACAAATGTATCTGCACTAACCGTATTGCCCAATAATAATTTGCCCCCCATGGCTATAGGTAATACAAATATATTGATGAGAAAAAGATAAAGCGGAAACAACCAAATGGCTTTGTAAATGTTTTTTTCATTGGTGTTTTCTACTACACTGACTTGAAATTGTCGGGGTAGAAATATGATAGACAACATTGATACCAGAATCATTGCCAACCAATCATTATTTTCAAGGCTGTGGTTGAGTGTGAAAAATTCTTTGAATCCAGCATTGTGAGCTGCTGTAAATACAGACGAAAAGCCATTAAATAAGTAGTAGGTGACGAAGATACCTACTGCCAAAAAAGCAATTAGTTTTATGATAGACTCAAAGGCTATTGCAGCGACCAATCCTTCATGACGTTCTGAAGCGTCAACAGAACGTGTGCCAAAAATGACAATAAAAATGGACAGGATACCTGCAATGATATAGGTGTCGTCGTTCCAAATAGTAGTACTAATCGTCTCGCTATTATGGATGATTAAATGGAAAGAAGAGGAAATAGCTTTGAGTTGAAGTGCGATGTACGGTATAATGCCAATCACACAACATAGTGTGACAATAATGCCCAATGTATAGTTTTTCCCGTAGCGAGTAGAAATTAAATCTGCGATACTATTGATGCGTTGCGTTTTGCAAATACACAACAGCTTTCGCAATAAGGGTATAAATAAGGCACACATGATAGATGGACCTATGTAGATACTCAAAAATTCAAGCCCATTAGCCACTGCCCTTCCCACACTTCCATAATAGGTCCAGCCCGTACAATAGACAGCAAGAGACAATGCGTAAATCCAACCTTTGTTGAGAATGCTGCTGTCCTTTTTTCTTCTTTTTTCGACCCAATATGCAATGCTGAAGAGTAAGAGCAAATACAAAACAGAACAGCCGATGATAAAAAAGCTATTCATGATTGTTTTTTCGTTTTGATTTTCGGAAATGCGTAATGAGCATTAATACAATAATACAGAACAACCAAGTGGCAAACAGGTATAAGTACAGGCTGGGTATGCCCCATACAAAAGCTACCTGATTGCTAGCTGCAAGTATTGGCGGGTTAAAAAGGAGTATCATTATTGTTGCCAATAAAATAAAACCGCTTGTCTTTTTTGCTGTAATGTTCATGTTTGCTTTATGTGATGCTACAAGATAAATAAAAAAAGCATAGACCAGATAAATGGTCTATGCTTTTCTTTTCGTCTTTCTTCCTTAGTTACACTAATCTTCTTTTGTATCGTATTCGCCTTGTAAAGCATATTGACCAAATTTGACCAAGCCCCCTATAATAATGGGCATGAGTACAAACAGGATAATGATACCGAAAACTAAATCGTCATTTCCTTTAGGATGTGCCACTTTCGGCCATCCAAAATCATGGATACCAAAATATCCACAAGCTATGGCGAGCCCTATCCATACCAATCCAAGTACTTTTTTTATTGTGTTCATACTATTTTTTTTTTTAAAAAAGGTTATTAATTATTCTTCTACTTGTTTGTTTTTATTATTGATATACACTAGGCCAATAATGAAACACACACTAGTGACAATAATAGGATACCATAAACCTTCAAGGTAAGGTTTGTCAAATGGTAATGCTTCATTCGCCTTTTCTGCTACCGTATTGGCATCCTTTGCTTTTGAGGCAAGGTAAGTAGCCACCGCAGGCAACAAACCACCAAATACTCCATTGCCGATATGGTAAGGCAACGACATGGATGTGTAGCGGATTTTTGTTGGAAATAGCTCTACCAAGAATGCAGCTATAGGACCATATACCATCGTTACAAAAATCACTTGAATAAAGACAAGGAAAACCAGCATCCACTTGTCGCTATCATTAATTGTGATTGTTTTTTTGA
The DNA here is from genome assembly GCA_030054025.1 of Phycisphaerales bacterium. Classification (GTDB taxonomy): domain Bacteria; phylum Bacteroidota; class Bacteroidia; order Chitinophagales; family Chitinophagaceae; genus Rurimicrobium. The sequence continues at coordinate 6,333 of JASGCQ010000086.1, forward strand.
CATCCACTTTGGCTTTTCTATCTACTACTTTTGCAATACCATTTTCAAGTGTGATGGTTTTCACTTCATTGAAATGCGTGCCATCTTCATAGTATTTGTCTGTTGTAATTACAGAATCGAACCCATTTGTTTTTTTGTTTTCTTTTAACTCTGCCAGCTTAGTAGTGTTCGCAACAATTTCAGTTTTGTTTTTTACGCTGACTGTTTGGTATATTTTTTCATAGATGGGGCGATAAGCAAATACCGCAATCAACATACCCGCAAGCATGATTTTTTTTCGGCCTATCTTGTCTGATAAGCCTCCAAACACCAGAAAGAAGGGTGTACCCATTAATAAGGCAATAGCCATTAAGGTATCTGATTGCATTTTATCTACCGAACATACTTTTTCAATAAAGCTCATGGCATAAAACTGCCCTGTGTACCATACTACACCCTGTCCCATTGTAGCCCCAAACAAGGCTAACAATACAAATTTAAAATTCAATTTATTGCCAAAGCTTTCTTTTAATGGATTTTTAGACGTTTTGCCTTCTCCTTTTACTTTAGCAAATAATGGCGATTCGTGCATGTTTCTGCGTATGATATAAGAAACCAATACCATGAAAATAGATACCCAAAATGGTATGCGCCATCCCCATTCGGCAAACTGCTCTTTGCTTAAAGCCAGTCGGGTTCCCATAATCACCAATAGTGATACGAATAAACCAATTGTAGCTGTGGTTTGAATCCAAGAAGTCCAATAACCGCGTTTGTCTGAAGGGGCATGTTCGGCTACATAAGTGGCCGCTCCGCCATATTCGCCTCCTAATGCCAAGCCTTGAAGCAAACGTAAGAGCAAGACCAATATGGGAGCCAAAAATCCAATTGTTTCATAGGAAGGAACACAACCGATGGCGAAGGTAGCCCCACCCATTAAAAGTAGCGTAACCATAAAGGTGTATTTGCGTCCGATTAAGTCGCCAAGGCGACCAAAAAACAGGGCTCCAAAAGGACGAACAACAAAGCCTGCTGCAAAAGTAGCCAGTGTCGCTAAAAATGCTGCGGTAGGATTATCTGAAGGAAAAAATTTTGTGGAAATGATGGTGGCCAAACTACCGAAAATGTAGAAATCGTACCACTCAATTAATGTGCCTACCGAGGAGGCTCCTATGATCTTCCAAAGACCTTTAGTATTTGTACTCATTGAATATGATTTTAGATAGTGAGATTAGAATGTATATGAGGTAGTGAATTGAACTCTGATATTGCTCGCTTTGACTTCGTTTGCGCCTGTGGATACAATTTTTAAATTTGTTTTGTCCGTATTTCCGTATAGCATTGTCATCAGTTCAATTTCAGGTGAGAATTTGAATTTGTTGGAAATAATATCTACCCTTGGCGCAATTCTCAAAATATGGTCAAATGTTCTGCTTGTCGTAATGCCTCTACTGTATAATCCATAAGAGCCTACTTTATACTGGTCGGTGGTCAGCTCGTTGTTCAATCCTAGATTTTTGATATAGCCTACAAATACTGCGGGTTGTATCATTTTGCTTTTTGTTACAATAATTTCGCCCCAAAGATTGATTTGTTTTTGGGCTTTATAGTTCCATGCGCCATTTGCAGAATCCCTGTATTCCACTAATGCTCCAGTGCTTACATAACGAGAGAGGCTTTGACCCATGATCATATAGCCTTTCAATACAAAATTTTTGTGTGTATATTTTGCATAGGCTTTGATATTGGTCATCGTTACATTTTTATTGATGTTTTCAACATAAGTTGTGGTAGGATTGACATCATTTATCCTCGGGCGTATGCTATTCATTTCAAAGCCAAGTCCGGCAATAAATTTCTTACCTTCGGTATAAGTTATTTCGGCAGCAATGTCGGGGATATTGGCATATCTATATGCATCTGATCCGCTTGCGGTAGCAGAGATGTTGGTATAAGTACCTGCAGTACTGAACCCACCAAGCTCTTGTCCAAATATCATTCCCATAGCAGAGATTTTTTTATTCAACTTGTGTGTTATGCGAACCTGAGGTGAAAAGCTAAATGGATTGAATGGAATACCAGTACTGAAATTGGCTACACCGGGATAACAGGCAACAATAAAATTGGGATTCCAATATTGCCCCACCAATAATTGTGTTTTTGTCCAATCAAGAGCAACATAGGCATGTCGTAAGCGAAGTAGATTTTCGCTACCCGTATTGATACCGAAAAAATCAGTTTCTAAAGCTCCGGTAGCTTTAGCTCCAAATGCTGTGAGTCCGTTAAATTTTACACCAAATCTCGAAACAATTCCTGAGAGAAAAACTTGACTTCGCTTATTAATGTCGGCATTCGATTGGTTGCTTAGGTATGCAGCACCCGCATCTAAGGGGTATAAATTTAAAGAACCATCGCGTAGTTCAAGATTTTTTCTAGAATTGTAAAAAATATCACTTCTTACAAATCCGTAGGGGGTTACTTTTTGTTCTAAATCTTCAGTTTGTGCTTGGACGGTCAAGCTGCAAATACCTAAGTACAATAGCATTAATAAGCGATCTATTTTAACCATGATTTTTGATTTTTGTTGTGAAAATTTTAATTATAGCATCAAAAGTTGTGGTTAAAAAATCATTTAAAGAATTAGATGTATATGCGCGCTAAGTGTATAGATATTGTAGCCTAATTTCTTTTGAATCTTTCCCACTTAATTACCATGAATTTATCACCTAATTCGGTGATTAATGTCCCCGATTGTTTTAGACTGTCTTTATCTTTAAAGAAGTCCACCAATTCTGCATGAGTGAGTACTTTGTAGGTAGGACGGTATTCTAGATTTTCTGGTGCTTTGATGTTGTAGCGTTTAACCCAATTCATTACCGATACATGACTGACTCCCAATATCCGTTCTATTTCGCGTAAAGTTACCCCCTCAATATAGAGTTGTAATGCCTTAATGACATAGTAAGGGTCAATACTTTTCCCTTCTTTCATCACCGTAAAATTATAATTACAGCTATGGCATTTATACCGCTGCTTTCCTTTAGCCATGCCACTTTTTACTATTTCTTGCGATTTGCATTTAGGACAAAAAATATCTTTCATGGAATAAAGATAATAGGGTATTATATACTTAATTAGCATAAATATACTAAATTAGCAAATTTTATTTTTATTCTTTTACTAGACCTCTAACCTAAATAAAAGATAAGTACCTTTGACTTCCTATATGAGATATA
>JASGCQ010000087.1 GCA_030054025.1 Phycisphaerales bacterium
AAAACCTATTGACGGTCATTAGAAGATTAAAGCCTATTGAACTTTTTGGGTTAAACTAAGTGCAAAAGGGTACAGAACATTTGAAAATTTTAAAGCTGCTATCCTGTTTTATCATGGCAAACTAAACCTTTACGCATAAGAAACGAAGTAGAACCAAAATTAAAAATATGATGGCAGAATCTTATTTTTAACTAATGCGTAACGTTATTTATTCACATATAAGCAAATAATTAAAGTCTAATTCAGTAGCTTTGCATTAAGTTTTAGTTATCTAACTCTTACTTAACAAGAAAATTTTTATTAAACAAACCAAACAAATTAAAAAAACAAATTAAAGTAGATGGAAACATTAATGACATCGAATACTTTGGTTATTCGTAAAGATGAAGGTACAGCTGACCAGATCAGACTGGATTATGTGGCTGTGAAAAGTGCTGCAATGACTTTGAGAGCAATCAATCATAAATTGCGTCAGCAAATTATCAAATTGCTTAATGAGAATAAGACTATGAAAGTAACCGAAATCTATGTTAAGCTTCGGTTGGAGCAATCGGTAGCTTCTCAACATTTAGCTATTCTTCGTCGTGCTAGCATAGTGAATACCATCCGTGACGGTAAATTCATTCACTACTCACTTAATCATGACAAGATTGCTTCAGTTGCAAAATTTGTTAGCGATATGGTAAGCGCAAACAAAGTGGTTTCGAATAACTAATCGAACTATGATTTTAAAAAACCGAACCTAAAAATAGGTTCGGTTTTTTTTATTGGGCACTTTGTTGATTGATGAATACCTTATTATTTTTTACGAATGCACACCATTTACATTCAGGCTCTCCACAACCCTTTTCGAATTCAAAATTCTTTATGCGCAGGTAGCTGGTTTCTATCTGCGACCTAGCTACGACTTCGTCGCTCGGAAGTATAAATATTGTATGACTGTAGTTGTTACTTTTACCTTTGTCGATATACTCCAGAATGCCTTCCTGAACTTTTAGCTTATTAAAAGGTTGACATTCTACTAACAGCTTATAAAAAACCATTTGCCGCCAGTAGTCGCCGCCTATCATGCTATTCTTTTCATTAGGTGGTGCAAGATTTTCTTTGGTATGTGGACTGTCTGGCTTTCCAGTTTTGTAGTCTATTACTTTGCATTGGTTTTCGGTCAGCAATTCTATTTTATCTATTTTACCTTTTATGGGAGCAATGCCTACATTGCCCTGAAGCCATTTTTCTAACTGAACCTCTTTTGCCCAAAGCCTTACATTGTCATTATAATATTCTGTAAGAATATCTATACCCTTAGCCATTCTTCGTTCATATTGCAATTTGGTAAAGGCAAGTTCTTTGTCGCGCATTTTATATTTAAAATAGGTCAAAACCTCTTCGAGCGGGGGGAAAGACTTATCTGGGGCTTTGCTCATTTCAATAAAGGCACGCTCTAGGGCATAATGCACTGCGGTACCAAATGCCATACTATCATTCTCGGCTATAGGTGTGCGCAAAACTTCTTCGTAATAAAACTGAATTGGGCAACGCAAATATTTACTCAATGCAGATGCGCTCATCGAAAAGTTTTCTAGTTGTTTTTGCATCAAGCCTCTATCTACTAATTGAATATAGGTTTGGCTCACCGGATTCATCAATATTGATAATGATTGAATCAGTTCCTGAGTCGGTACATTTTTTTGAATTGGATTATCTTCATGAATGATTTCTTGAACAAACATGGAGGGATTCAAAAGACCAGCATCATTTTTTTGTTTGGCATACGAAATGTGTAAATATTTTTTTGCTCTAGTAATAGCCACATAAAACAATCTTCTACTCACTTCAATTTTATAATCGCTATCATTTTCGTTGAGGGTTCGGGTGAGCGTATCGGGCAATTTGATACCTCCTTGAGCGGCAGATTTCTTTTCCCAAAAATCGGCTGTCATGCCAATTAAAAATACATGTTCAAATTCTAAACCTTTTGCGCTGTGTACAGTAAAAAATTGTACGCCTTTTTCTTGCTCTACTATGCGTTGTAAAGGAAGCAATATGCCCTCAATGCGCATTTTTTCTACAATGTCAAGAATATCATTAATGCTTGTTTGTGGCGAACATACCGAATGCACGAATTCAAAAAAAGTTTGTAGCACTTGCATTTGCCATACCGAGTCGGGTTGTTGTAAACACCAGGATACAACGCCGCTATCGTAAACAATTTTTTCTAGCAACATAGGTATGTGAAGCACTTGCAATTGCTGTAGCCAATAATCCAAGAGCCGGGCAATATGTAATATTTCTTTTAAGCTTTTGAGGTTCATGTCACTCAAAATCATTTCGTGTGCAAATAACTGTCGCCAATGCTTGATATTTTTTTCTTTAGCCTCTTTGCTGCTAAGGTATAAGGATAAGAGAGCGATATCATTAGCTGCAATACCAAAATAAGGTGTGTGCATCAGCTCAAACAATAAAGGTTCGGCACTAAAAGCTTTTTTACTTTCCTGTGCTAAGTATTGAAAAATTTTGAGTGCTTGCAGCGGCACTATTTCATCCAGCACATTAATACTTCTTTTAATGCTATAAGGCAGTGCCTTGCGTTCCAAGAGTGCAATTATATTCTCGGCCTGTCTGTGCTGTGCATACAAAACAGCTATGGAATCTAAGGGCACTTTTTGGTGGCTCAACTCTTCTATTTGCTGCACAATATCAAACTCTTCGTGCAGGATATTATAATACTCCGTAACTACAGGATGAGGCATCTCTTCTTGCGCAAAACGATTTGCAGAGGCACTAATTTTTTTATCTACAGAAAGTTCTTCTAATGCGTTAATTAATCGTTGTTGATTATTTTCGATACTCCGCATCGCCTTGTCCAATATGGGCTGACTGGAGCGGTAGTTTTCGGTAAGCACTATAACTTTAATCTGCTTTTTATATTGTTCATAAAATTCAACAATATTGCGAATACGCGCACCTTGAAATTCATAAATACTTTGATCATCATCACCCACCACAAAAACATTTGCCTTATCGCCCCAATACCTTGTCAATAGATTAAGAATCTCGTTTTGTGCACCATTGGTATCTTGAAACTCATCAACCAAAATATATTGGTATCTTTCTTGATAATGTTGCAAGAGGTATTCGTTCTTTTTAAAAGCATCTATGACCCAAAGTATCATATCGGCATAGTCGTAACGGCCAATCGCAAGCATCGCTTTGTTGTATTGGTCAAACAATTCTGCTGCAGCTCCGCAACGTTTCATACGTTCTATTTCCGCATCTATCTCCTTTTGTTTTAGATCTCCAACATTGTTATTCTTGCTTTTCTTTTTATAAATATATTGTTCTCTATTGGGCAAATCGGCTACATAATCGGCTATCGACTTCTTAATCCCTACTGTAGTCCAATTTTCTTTTTTCATTTCGGAAAAGAAATTACTCAAAGGTTTCAAATCATAAAATGTAGCATTGCCAATACGGTGCATCGGATGATTGGGGGGCAAATGAGCAATGATGTCTTGCATTATATCAACCCGCTCTAAATCGCTGACAGGCTCCATTTGTCGCATCCCAAAATATTCACTGTTCGTTTGTATGATATTATTACAAAAACCATGAAAAGTATGAATATTCACTTTTTGAGCCGCAAGTCCAACAATTGTAGTCAATCTTTTGCGCATGTTGTGAGCCGCCTCTTCGGTATAGGTGAGGCAAAGTATTTCGTGAGGAGCTACTTGAGCTTCGCTACGCAAAAGATTGGCAATTCTCATGCCCAACACTTCTGTTTTGCCTGTACCAGGGCCAGCAATCACCATTACTGGACCTTCAGTACTATCCACCGCCAGTTTCTGGGAAGCATTGAGCATTTTGTATCGTTCGCTAAAGTTGTAATCGTAATTCATGATTACAAATCTAAACGAAAAGGAGCACTAAAAACAGTATTTCTTATTTAAACTGTAAGACTTTTGCAGCTTGCATACGACGGACGTAAATGGTGGGTAGCCACATACACAATACGGTAATGAGAAGGGTACAAATATCTATAAGAAAGATGTACCAACAATTAATATTCATAGGCACCGTATCCATAAAATAGGTGGACTCCGACATTTTTAGAAAGCCCGTCTTCTGTTGCACGATACAGATAGTGAGGGCAATGATATTGCCAAAAAGCACACCCAATCCGCCTGTAAGGATCGCTATATATAAAAATATGGATTGGGTAGCCGAATTGCTAAGTCCAAGTGCTTTGAGTATGCCCGTAATTTTGGCTCGTTCTACAATCAATATCAACAATGCAGCCCCCATGGTAATTGTCGCTACAATGGTCATGATAATGAGTAAAATTCTTACGCTTAGGTCTTGGATATTGAGCCAATCTATAATGCCTGGAAAGCTGTCTTGAATAGTTTGAGCAGTGAGCTCAGAATTTTTGAAAATACGATCAGCAATGGCTGTTGTATATTCCTCGTTTCGAGCCACAATTTGGTAGCCGTTGATTTGTTGTGCCGTCCAATTATTGATGTGTTGCAAGAGACGCATATCGCATATTGCTAAATACTGATCTACATCTTCCATCCCAGTATGGTAAAAGCCTACGACTTTCATTTTGCGAATGCGTGGCGCAGTAGAGCCCGATTCTAAAAAATAAAACAACGCATCATCGCCTATGTTCAACAATAATTTATTGGCTGTAGTACGCGACAAAATCACTTGTCGGGCGTAATCGGTATCTGAAAACTGAATGGCATTGCCACTGAGTTGCAACGAGGCAGGAAATTGGTATGCTGCATCAATACCTTTTAAACGCAAGCCTTCCATTTGTCCTTTGCTTTGGATAATAGCCGGGCGAACAACAAATCGGGAAACGCTAGCTACCTGTGAATCTTGCTGAATTAATTTCATCAAGGTATCGCTATAGTGGATAGGCTTTGGCGAAATGATATTGGCAGGATTATCGTTGTATGGAACTACCTGTACATGCCCCCAAAAGCTATAGATTTTTTCACGAATCACACTTTTAAACCCCCCTATAACACAGACGGATAAGGTCATTACGACCACACTTAAGGCTGTAGCAATGATGGCTAATTTGATGATGAAAGAAGAAAAAGCCCCTTTCTGCTTCAGCAAATACCTGCGGGCTATGAGTAATGGAAGATTCACGCTGCAAAGCAAACAAAAAATTAGATATAAAACAGTTATTCTTCTTTAGTAAATATTGATCTTAGAAAGAAGGCAGGTCGACAAATCGCTTTATCTTTGCAGCAGCAAAACATTTTCAATTCTTTTTTCAAATGACAAAGCGTTTTTTCATTCTCTGCATTACCCTCATTACGATTGCCTCTTGCCGCAATGCTCGCATCTACGAGCATAAAGATTGGGCTCAATTTTATGCAGCTGAAGGAATCAAAAATGCAGGTATTATACTACGCGATCAAAGCCATGACGCTGTTCATTATTATAATCTTGACCATGATACCACCCACAAAATGCCAGCCTCTACTTTTAAAATTATGTTGAGCCTTGTGGCACTTGAATTAGGTGTAGTACAGGACGATAAATATATTATTCCATTAAATGGCGACTCTTCCGGAAGGCCCGATTGGGATAAGGATTTGACGCTTCGCGAAGCTTTTGAAGTAAGCTCCGAACCTTATTTCAAAGAAGTAGCTCGTAGGATTGGTAAAGATAGATTGCAACACTTTTTAGATACGGTTCGCTATGGCAATCAAAAAATGGGCGACTCTGTCGCTACGTGTTGGACAGACAATACGCTACAGATTTCTGCTGACGAACAAGTAGGATTTGTTCGTAAAATGTATTTCAATCAACTCCCTTTCAGCGAGCGTAGTCAGCGCATTGTACGCAGCCTTATGTTGCGCGAAAACGCCAATGATCGAAAATTGTATTACAAAACAGGTTGGGGACAAAATGACAAAGAACAAGAACTTTGGGTAGTTGGTTTTGCAGAATACGAAGTAAAAATAAAGGAAGACAAAAATGCGATGAACAAAAGCGATGAACGTAATTATGTTTATTTCTTTACCCAAAATTTCGAAATACCGAAAAGCGAAACAGACAACAAAAGTTGGTCTGAAAAAAGAATCAAAATACTAAAAGAAGTACTCAACGATTTCGTAACAAAAAGGACTAACTAAATTGCAATGAACAGCGAAAGTCCCATTATTTTATTTGATGGTATTTGCAACCTCTGCAATGGTTCTGTACAATTTGTGATTCGTCACGACAAGAAAAAACAATTCAAATTTACCTCCTTGCAATCTGTCAGGGGGCAGCAGTTAACTCGTAGTGAAGGGAAAGACCCAACGTCTCACAATTCATTCATCCTCATAAAATCAGGCAACTATTATTACCGTTCTACAGCAGCTTTAAAGGTGTTATTGATGCTAGGGGGCATCTGGCGTTCATTTTACCTCTTTATCATTATTCCAAGATTCATCCGAGATGCCGTGTACAATTTCATCGCACAAAACCGCTACCGAATTTTTGGCAAAAAAAATGAATGTATTTTGCCAAACGATGAATTGCGAGATAGGTTTTTAAAATAATCCAAAACCTCTATACTCAATGAATAGAGGCTTTAGATTGCACACTATTTTAAAATCTGAATTTGAGTGCTTTTTTCTATATCAAGTCTTCCTACTCTCAACAAATAAAAATCTGACTCCAATTGCTCAACAGGAGTCCTCTAACATAAATTATTTTGAAATTTGTGATTACAGCAATAAACTTGCGCCTCAATCCCAATCGCCTTCTTCTGTTGCGCTATTTTTCTGCGCCTATGCTAAAAATTTTCAGTATGCAGATAATATTTGCAACAAGAATGCTTTGACCAGATAGCTTATGATTTTTGTGTGTGCCGTTTCTTTTTGCCTAGAAGGCGAAAGGATTGGGCCTGAAGCAATAAAGTTTCGGTCTGCTTAACGATCCGCCAACACTGCATTTCGCTGACGGCATAGCTTTTGATGATAGGCAAAAATGTTCGCTATTCCCGATAGTACGTCAGCAACATCAACATGCTGTCCAGAAGCGAAATTGTTGACGGACACCCACGCATTGCGTGTTTTCGTTTATCTGCTTTTCGTTGCACCTAACACTGCTGCCATTTCCCAAAACGGGGCAAAATCAAGCGTTTGAACACCCCAGCAGGAAGTTCTTTTATTGCTGTATAGCTCGTATAGAAAGATAAAAATACTCCCCCTAATTTAGGTTAGAGGTCTAGCACAGTGCTGCAAAGCTGCGGACAATGCCCATTAATTTATGCCAATTGGACAACGCAACAATTACAAAATAGCCGCTCCCGCCCCCAAGCATCGGGGACAGGGCTGATGTTAATTATGTATATTGTTATTGTTTAATTTATGCTATTTTTCAAAAACAATTATATTTTAAATTTTTTTGTTGTAATATTGCACTTATTGTACAAACTCAAAAAAAAAAGACAAATGAAAAACGGTTACCTATTTTTACTACTACTCTTAGCAGGCTACAGTCACGCCACAGCCCAGTACGGCTCCTGTACAACCGTAGATTATATCAAAGCTCCCTATTTAATACCCAACACCTACCCCGACGACGCCTTTGGCGCTAAAGCAACGGTCCTCAGTGCCGATGGCAATACTATGGCTGTGGGTGTTAAAGGCGAAAATCGCTCGGGAACGGGTGTCAATCCAGCAGATACGGGTACTGCTAACTTTTCGGGTGCTGTATTTGTTTATCGCCGTAGCGATAGTTTGAGCCCTTGGGTATTCCAAGCCTATATCAAAGCCTCCAATACAGGAGCGTATGATGATTTTGGATACAACCTATCCCTAAGCGGCGATGGCAGCACCTTAGCGGTAGGTGCTCGGGGGGAAGATGGCAACGGCAAGGGCATTAATCCTGCGGATACTGGTTTCGCCGGCGATGCAGGCGCGGTCTATATCTATACCCGCAGTGATACTACTTGGAGCTTTACCGATTATATCAAAGCTTCCAATACTGGAGCCGGCGATCAGTTTGGATGGTCCGTTTCCCTGAGCGGAGATGGTACTAGCTTAGCGGTAGGTGCCCGGTATGAAGCGGGCAGCGGCAAGGGTATTAATCCTGCGGATAATGATTTCGCCCTCTATTCAGGCGCAGTCTATATCTATACCCGCAGCGATACTACTTGGTCTTTTAGTGCTTATATCAAAGCGTCCAATACGAGTTCCTTCGATTATTTTGGATACAACCTATCCCTAAGCAGCGATGGTACTACCTTAGCGGTAGGTGCCTGGCGCGAAGCTGGCAGCGGCAAGGGTATTAATCCTGCGAGTAATGATTCCGCCAGTTTTGCGGGGGCAGTCTATACCTATACCCGCAGTGATACTACTTGGAGCTTTCGTGCTTATATCAAAGCCTCCAATACGGGAGCTGACGATGCTTTTGGAAGCTCCGTATCCCTAAGCGGCGATGGTACTACCTTAGCGGTAGGTGCCCGGTATGAAGCGGGCAGCGGCAAGGGTATTAATCCTGCGGATAATAATTCCGCCAGTGTTGCAGGGGCGGTCTATATTTATACCCGCAGTGATACTACTTGGAGCTTTAGCGATTATATCAAAGCTTCCAATACGGATGACGGCGATGCTTTTGGAACATCCTTAACCCTAAGCAGCGATGGTACTATCTTAGCGGTAGGTGCCTATGACGAAGATGGCAGCGGCAGGGGTATCAATCCAGCCGACAACAATTTGTCTGGGTCTAGTGGCGCCGCCTACCTTTTTAAACGCAGCTCAGGGGTTTGGACCCAAAATGCCTATATCAAAGCACCGATAAACGTAAGAAACGATGCTTTTGGATCAGCCCTTAGCCTGAGTGCTAATGGAGCCAATTTGGTCGTTGGTGCTCCAGGCGACCAAGGTTCAGGTACGGGTGTCAATCCAGTCAAAAACGTTTCGCCTTCTTCTGAGGTATTTGGTGCTGTATGGGTCTATAATCAATACGGGGCTGCCACATCCCGCAAAAGCGATACGGGTGCTATCAGCAAAGCAAAAATCTGTACAGACCCGCTGTACATTAATCTGAAAGACAGCAGCGATAAGAGTGGACGTAGAAATATAGCCCGTATCTTAAAAAATGGTAATTCCTTTACTGTGGATAGTGCTTTTGTAGATGCCAGCAATACGGGTACCTACCTCGCTACCAGCGCAGGGCAAAGTACCCAACTGATGCGCAGAATGCTCAGTATCCATACGACACCTGCTACTGGGCTAACCGTAAACGGCGGTCCTATTGTCCGCTTCTACTACGATACGAGCGAAAAAAACACACAAATCCCTGTGGGCACCTATCCTACCCAACGTTGGTTCAAGCATCCGAACGACAAGGCGAGTACTTTGTCCGATTTGGTCTCTAGTAATCTGAAAAACAGCAGCAGCCTGACACCCGTAGCCAGTGGTTTTGATAGTGGAGTGGCTTATGTAGATTTT
>JASGCQ010000008.1 GCA_030054025.1 Phycisphaerales bacterium
CACTTGAACTACAAGCTAAAGACCTGACGAGAAGAACAACGAACGCCTAATATATTAGGTTATCTATAACACTCCTATAAACCATTGGTTTTATTGAGTTCTGTTGTACTATAAATTTGGTACAACAGAAGTGCAACAAATTAAAAACTACTTACTATACTGTAAATTCCTTTCTGTTCAAGCTGTGCCTGTCTGCTCAATGCTTGCATTTCTTTTAACCCAGATTTTGCAATAGCGGTATTTTTGAATAATCTGCCCCAAAAATGCCCTCCTTTTTGAAGATCTATTGTTGATACTTTAGATGGATAATCAAATGTTTGCGTTGTATATTTTCTACTGCTTTGCAGTTGAAATTTCCCCAAAAACTGTCAATATGTACCTACTGCAAAATCTGGGTTTAACAGAGTCTAATTCTTATACTCAAACTATCTGAATAAATAAAGACCACAATCTCTTGTGGTTTTTATTTATTTTAGCAAGCTTACTGAACAGCTTGCTTCGCAATATAATTTTTAATCCATTCTGTTGTCATAGATTTTGGACGCTCAATAGCAAAGCCCAAAGCTCTATCCCAACAAAGGCTAGCGAGCACACCCAAAGCACGGCTCACACCGAATAATACCGTGTAGAAATCTTCTTCTATCAAACCATAATGCTTTAACAATGCCCCGGAATGAGCATCCACATTAGGCCAAGGATTTTTGATTTTGCCTGTTGACTCCAAAATATCAGGTGCAACTTCATACACATTCCAAACAGTTTTTACAGTAGGGTCATTGGGGCAATGAACTTTAGCAAATTCCATTTGAGCAGTGAAGCGAGGATCTGTTTTCCGCAACACGGCATGGCCGTAGCCTGGTACTACTTTACCTTCAGTTAAAGTCTTTTTGATATAATCGGCAATCTGTTCTTTTGAAGGTTCTAGTGTACCTAGATTTTCTTGTAATTCTTCAATCCAACGAATCACTTCTTGATTTGCTAATCCATGCAAGGGGCCTGCCAATCCAGTCATACCTGCAGCAAAAGAAAGATAAGGATCGCTGAGAGCAGATCCTACCAAGTGAGTAGCATGTGCTGAAACATTGCCTCCTTCGTGATCCGCATGAATAGTCAAATACAAACGTATCAACTCTACAAAACCATGTTCGCTATAGCCCAACATGTGGGCAAAGTTGGCACCCCAATCCAACATGCCATCGGGTTGGATATGTTCTCCATTCTTGTATTTACGACGATAGATATATGCTGCCACCCTTGGTAAGCGAGCAATTAATGTCATTGTATCTTCAAAAGTGTAGTCCCAATACTCTTTTTTACTAATGCCTTCATTGTAGGCTTTAGCAAATTTAGATTCAGTTTGCAAAGCCAATACAGCAACGCTGAATTGAGTCATTGGGTGCGTGCCTACAGGCAATGATTCAATGACATCAAAAACATGGTTAGGAACATGAGAGCGACGAGCCCAGGTGGCCGAAATATGCTCCACATCCTCATGTGAAGGCAATTCCCCCATCAACATTAAGTAAAATAAACCCTCGGGTAATGGTTCATTGCCTGCTTCCGAGTGGGGTAACTTTTCGCGCAACTCGGGAATCGAACATCCACGAAACCGAATGCCCTCGTTAGCATCCAACAAAGAGGTCTCAGTTATCAAACCAGGAATACCTCTCATACCTTGATAAGCTTGAGCAACGGTAACTTCTCCTAAAGAAAGTTCCCCATGCTCTGCAATGATTTTTTTAATCTCAGTAGCTTGTATGTCTGCAATTTTTTTGAAATGGTCTTTTATATAACCCATAAAAAAAGAAAAAAGAAAAATGATGGATATTTTGAAACTCCTTTAGTTTCAACGAACACAAAGGTAATGAATGCAAGCCAAGAAAACATCGGGCATTATAAACGAATTGTTATTAATAATGTAATATGCTGTTTTGCCAGTTTGCCAAAAGCCATTCGGTACACGTCATCAGCAATGGTCTTTGCTCTGCCACAGACAACCTTAATCATTTGCCCACGGCTCATCCTTGCTTTTCGCTGATAAAACTGACTTTCAAAATCTACTTGAGTGCAGTTTTGTTTGTCGTCCAGTTTGTTCCTCCATCTCTCGTTTTGTGGACGATACCCTTCGGATAATTGCCGCCTGCTACCCAACCTACGGAATCATTCACAAAGAATACATCGAACAAATTATTTTCTTTGAGTAATGATAACCATCGCCAGCTTTTACCACTGTCATTGGTGTACTGAAGACCTGAAATGGAAAGTATATAGTCTGTTTTTGCACTTAGAAATGATGCATAGCAATTGCTTAATCCGTCTTGTATTTGTTTGGCATGCCATTGAGCAGATGAAGCATGAAATACCCCAAGGCAAAAAACAAAGAACAGTAGTTTAGACGAACAATTCATCAAATTTATTTTGCGATGCTTTATACGCTTTCGCCATTTCGTCTATACAATTTTTGATAGGAGTATATTGAAATTCTGGTAAGGCATTCAGAAATTTACTGTTGTCATAATAACATTTTACCTGTGCGGTGCGGGCTGTTTCTTTGCTTACTGTTCCTGATTTGCCTGTTGCCAGTTTCTTTACCCAGTTCCAACGCCAAAGTAAATCTATGATCCATTTTGCAGCTTTAATCTGTGGCGCTTTTTTGCCTAGGGCATTTGCCATCATTGTAAATATTTCTTTGTAACTATGATTGCCTTCTGAAAGAATAAACCGTTCTTCATTGATATCACTTTTCATGAGCCATATCATTGCACGCACTACATCGGCAACATCTACCCATCCGTTAATTCCTTCGGTATAAAACGGGAATTCGTTGTCCGCTACTTTTATCAATCGGGCAGAGCCTTCGTCCCAATTGCCTGCACCTAATATAATGGCAGGATTAATAATTGCCGCATTCAAGCCCTCTGCCATTGCACGCCATACTTCCATTTCGGCAAGATATTTACTGCGAGCATAAGCGGTATTTTTTTTGCTTTCTTCCCAAAAAGAATCTTCACTTAATGGCTTTTCAATATTTCCCCTGCCCAGTGTAGCAATGGAGCTAACATGAATCAATTTGCGTACATTGAACCCTAGTGCGGCATTTACTACATTGGCCGTACTGTGGATATTTATTTTTTGGATGAGGTATTTGTCTTCAGCGTCAAAAGAAACTTTTGCTGCACAATGATATACTTCTGTAATGTCAGTAAAAGCTTCTGCTACGGCATAAACGTCCAATAAATCACATTGCATCCAGCTTGTATTCGCAAATTGGAGCAATGCTTCATCGGGAGGATTGTTATGATACAATGCTCTTATGGGTACATTTACTTTCGCCAACTGGCGCAATAAATGTTGCCCTAAAAAACCACTGGCACCTGTAACAAGAATCATTTAATTCATTGAATGTTGAAAATGGAGCATTGAAAATTCAATCATTATAAATAGTTTTGAATTCTTTACAAACAAAATAAATCTTTGCGATAGAGCAAACAATAGCTTACTCAATTGCCTGAAATTGCTTTAGAAAGCGCACATCATTTTGAGAATAAAGGCGCAAGTCGTTTACCTGATACTTAATTTGCGTAATACGCTCCACGCCCATACCAAAAGCAAATCCACTATATACTTCGGGGTTTATACCGAAATTGTGCAGCATGTTAGGGTGTACCATGCCACATCCCAATATTTCTACCCAACCAGTATGCTTGCACAAATTGCAACCACTACCGCCACATACTGTACATGAAATATCCATTTCGGCACTAGGCTCTGTAAAAGGAAAATAGGAGGGGCGGAACCGAACTTTGGTTTCTAGTCCAAACATCTCCGTCACAAAATGGTATAAAGTTTGTTTTAAGTCTGCAAAAGAAACCCCTTTATCAATATATAAACCCTCGCATTGGTGAAAAAAACAATGGGCTCGTGCGCTGATGGTTTCGTTGCGATACACTCTGCCCGGGCAGATGACACGCAGGGGCAATTCACCTTTTTCGAGCATACGCGCTTGCACCGAAGAGGTGTGTGTGCGCAACACCCAATCGGGGTTGGAGGCTACATAAAAGGTGTCCTGCATATCGCGCGCAGTATGATTTTCGGGCATATTGAGCGAAGTGAAGTTGTGCCAATCATCCTCTACCTCGGGGCCGGTAGCAATACTAAAACCTAATTTTTCGAATATAGAAACAATTTTGTTTTCTACCATGCGCAATGGATGGCGTGTACCCATTGGGATACTCGTACCCGGTAGGCTGAGGTCTATTTTTGCTTCCTTATTTTTGCTGTTGTTTTGTAAATGGGCAAAAGCTTCGTATTGAGCTTCTGCAAACGCTTTAAAGGCATTCAGCAATAAGCCCGCTTCTTTTTTTTGAGGTCCAGGTACATTTTTCATTTCGCCAAAAATCTCTTTGACAATACCCTTAGTACCCAAATATTGGATGCGATAAGCCTCTAATTCGGCGGCGTTGGAAGGATTGAAAGCCTTGATTTCAGCCTCGTGAGCGGCAATTTTGCGCTGTAATTCTTGCATAGGCTGCAAATATACTTAATTAGCCAATCGGGTAAATATTGGATTATAAGCTAATTTTTAACACCCCCTTTTCAAATCAGATTAGGAATTTTTTTAGTTGTGCCTTATCTTTGCCCTCCCTATGATTTTTCGACGTTTAGGCATACTGTTCATTTTCTCGGCTTTTAGCTTGCTTATTTCTTGTAGTGGTTTTGAGCGTGCCAAGAAAAGTGATGATGTCAATTACAAGTTTTCTATGGCGAATAAGTACTTCGATAAGAAGGATTATTTGCGTGCCCGTGAGTTGTACGAGAGTCTGATGCCAGTAATGAAAGGAACAAAAAATTTCGAACCCTTGTATTATAAGTATGCAATGGCCTGTTTTAGACTGAAGGATTACAATTCTTCTTCCTATCATTTTCGCAATTACACGATTACCTACCCCAATTCGCCCAATTGGGATGAGGCTTCTTTCTTGCATGCCTATTCTATCTACAAACTGTCGCCTAAAGTAACGGTGATGCAAACAAATACTGAAAAAGCATTGGAGGTATTGCAGACCTTCGTCAACAATAATCCTGGCAGCAAACACATAGAGGAAGCCAAAAGTTATATTGCCATTACACAAAGCAAATTAGAGGAAAAAGCCGCTATTGCTGCAAAGTTGTATTACGACATCAGTCAGTACAAAGCCGCCGCCGTGGTGTACCGTAATATTCAAACTGATTTTCCTTCATCGAAAAGAATGGATGAATATCAGTATATGATTGTGAAATCAAATTATAAATTTGCCAAAGCAAGTATAAAAGAAAAACAAGAAGAACGTTTTGTGAACGTATTGAGTGCCTATCAAGAACTGGTTGATAGCTACCCTCAATCCAAATACATAAAGGACGCCGAGAAATATTTTACTTTGGCGAGTACAAACATTAAAAATCTAAAAAAATGAGTTTAAATAAAAAAGCACTTGCTGCTGTCAATCCGCTGATTGAAACCCGAGATGTAAATGCGATTAAAAACAAAACAGGCAATTTGTACGAGAGTATTGTTGTGATGTCACGTCGTGCAGGACAGATTTCAGTTGCGGTAAAAGAGGAATTGCACAAAAAACTCGAAGAATTTGGTAGCCATACCGACAATCTTGAAGAAATACACGAAAACAAAGAGCAAATCGAAATTTCGCGTATGTACGAACGTTTGGCAAATCCTGCATTGCAATCACTCACTGAGTTTGCAGACGAAAAAATTTACTACAGAAAAAAATAAGCATTTCGCTCATTATATTCTTAAGCGCAGCATTTGATTTTCATTTGCTGCGTTTTTTGGTGAACATAGCTGTCGTTTTTGCACAGTATTCAATCCTGTATTTTGTATCAACATATTTTTTTTGACCTCGACCACACGCTTTGGGATTTCGAACGAAATTCTAAAGATACCATGTGGCAACTCTACCAAAGATTTGATTTGGCAAAAAGAGGTATTGACGATTTTGAAGTTTTTTATACGGTGTATAAAGAACACAATGAGAAGTTGTGGACACGTTTTCGGAAAGGGTTTATAAAGCGCGAAGAACTTCGCTGGAAGCGGATGTGGCATACCCTTATTGATTTTAAAATAGGGGATACTAAGATTGCTAACGAACTGAGTAGTGCTTATTTAGAGATTTTACCCACGCAGCGATTTTTGATACCCGACGCCCAAGAGGTAGTAGTCTATTGCTCTCGCAAATACCAATTGCACGTTATTACTAATGGTTTCGAAACTACCCAACGTCAAAAATTGTATTATTGCGGCCTGTCCTCCTATTTTAATCAATTGATTACTTCAGAAAAAAGCAACAGTATCAAGCCTAAAAAGGAAATTTTTGAGTTTGCCCAAAAACTCACGGGGGCAAGACCCGAGGACTGCTTGATGATTGGCGATGCGCTTGAGATAGACGTACTTGGAGCAATGAATGCCGGCTGGGATGCTGTTTATTTTAACCCCGAACAATTGGCGCATGCGCATAAAATAACCCACGAAATTGCGACCCTAAAAAGCCTTTTGAATATCTTATAAACGTGTTATGCAAAGCCATCTTTTTGCATTAGGTTTGCAAGACAAAATTCGCCTCCTTTTTTAAATAATAAATTGCAATGCCATTAGCGGCAAATTCTCGTGAGCTAGTGCTCAAAATCATATTCGTTTCGGTAGCAGTGGTCATCCTCTCCCGACTCTTTTTTTTGCAATTATTTGAAGATAAGTACAAAGTAATGGCTAACGATATAGCCATTTTGCGTAAAATAGTCTATCCGCCGCGAGGCGTTATATACGACCGCAAAGGCAAGGTGATGCTGAATAATGAGGTCGTGTATGATTTGGTCGTTACGCCTATCGAAACAAGAAAGAATTTTGATACGGCAAAATTTTGTGAGGCATTGAGTATGGATACCGCTACTTTTTCGAAAGCAATGAAGAAAGCTGTGAATAAAGGCGGGTGGGTTCGTCAAACTGTTTTTCTCGAAGAATTGAGTCCTGCACAAGTAGCCCGATTTCAAGAAAATATATTTTTGTTTAATGGCTTCCAGATGGTAGAGCGCAACATTCGTTCTTATCCTAGTCCTCATGCAGGAGTAGTATTGGGTTATATTGGCGAAGTATCGCCCTCCATGTTGCAAAAAGAAAGATTCAAAAGTTACAATCAAGGAGATTATGTAGGTATTGACGGTTTGGAATTGCAATACGAAGAAGTATTGCGTGGACAAAGAGGCGTTTATTTTATAGAAAAAGACAATTTTAACCGCCCTAGAGATTCTTACAAAAAAGGCATTCTTGATACACAAGCCATAGCCGGCAAGAGTATCGAACTTTATTTGGATGCCGAACTACAGGAATGTGGCGAAAAATTAATGGCGGACAAATTGGGCAGTGTAGTAGCTATAGACCCTAGTACGGGTGGCATATTGGCTATGGTGAGCAGTCCTTCTTACGACCCTAATTTATTGAGGGGTAAGGATCGTTCTAAGAATTTTGGAAAATTGTTTCTCGATGCTACCAAGCCCTTGTTCAACCGTGCCATGAAAGGTTCTTACAATCCTGGTTCTACCCAAAAGCCTTTAACAGCATTGGTGGCATTAGACGAGGGAGTTATAACACCGTCGTATGGATACCCCTGTGGAGGAGGCTATTATGCTTGTGGCAAGAGGGTAGGCTGTACCCATAGTGGTGGTGGTCATGCTGCCAATCTTCGTTTGGCCTTAGCGAACTCTTGCAACTCTTATTTTCTACACATTTACCGATTGTCTATTGATAAGAAATCGTATAAAAATGTAAAAGACGGCTTGCACCATTTTTATGAGTATATGTCTTCTTTTGGATTAGGGCATCCTTTGGGGGTAGATTTGCCTAGTGAGAAAGGAGGAACCTTGTTTGATGTGAAAGATTACGACAAGATGTACAATGGCTCATGGAACTCTTGCACCAATATGTTCGTAGGGATGGGGCAGGGAGAGGTCGCCAGTACACCGCTGCAGATGGCAAACGCCATGTGCCTGATTGCCAATAGAGGCTATTATTACACGCCACACTTTGTAAAATCCATTGCCAAAAATCCCAATGACCCTATACTCGCTAAATACCATGAGCGGCATACGGTAACCCGTATCCCTGATTCTTCTTTTGAATTGGTGGGGTTGGGCATGATGGATGTAGTAGAAAGAGGAACTGGAACCGTAGCCAAATTGCCAGGGGTAGAAGTCTGTGCCAAGACGGGAACCGTAGAAAATAAAGCCATCGTTAATGGTCAAGTTATGAAATTGCAAAACCACTCGATGTTTGTGGCATTTGCACCGAGGGTACATCCTAAAATAGCGATAGCCGTTGTGGTTGAAAATTCGGGTTATGGTGCTACTTGGGCGGGACCAGTGGCGAGTTTGATGATTGAAAAATACCTCAAGGATTCAGTATCAATCAAGCGCAAATACTTAGAAGAAAAAATGTACAAAGCGCACCTCATTCCTAAATATACCTATATCATTGATTCTGCTACACGCCTGAGAGACCGCTTGATTTGGGAACGTAAAGAAGAACGTAAAAAATACCTGCAAGAGCATAAAAAAATGCACGATTCATTATTGATTCGTCAATGGATTCAGAATAATTTATAGAATTGATTTTTATTTATTAATCAACACAATATGCGCTGATGCAAGCAAGCTACACAAAAAAAAATAGACTTACCCTCTACATATTTATGGCACTCATTTTGGGTATTGCATTGGGCTTCGTGTTCAATACTCAATATGTGCAACAAGACAATGCACAGATAACACAGATAGATGCCAGTATCAAATTGATGAAGCAAAATACCGCTTTGTTCGAAACTGATCAACAGACTGCTGCATTAAAAAAACTGGGCGAACAGCGTAGCAAAATCCTCAAATCGCGCGACCACAAGCTCGAACCCTTTTCGTTATTGGCAGATATCTTTTTGCGCCTCATCAAAATGATAGTAGCCCCTTTGGTATTCAGTACTTTGGTGGTGGGGGTTGCCAAATTGGGCGATATCAAGTCGGTAGGGCGTATAGGTGGCAAGACCTTGCTTTGGTTTTTTAGTGCCTCCCTGCTCAGCTTGGCATTGGGTATGCTTTTGGTCAACATTTTTGATCCGGGTGCGCAAATGCACTTGCCTCTACCCGATGTCAATGCCGATTTAGGCATTCAAAAAACAGCCTTTACCCTCAAGTCTTTCCTCTATCATATTTTCCCCACTAGTATCTTCGATTCATTGGCGAATAATGAAATTTTGCAGATAGTCGTTTTCTCATTGCTCTTTGGTACGGCTACTGCTGCTATTGGCGAACATGGTAAAATTATTATTGATTTTTTTGAAGTGGTAGCCGATGTGATTCTGAAAATTACAGGCTATGTCATGAATCTTGCCCCCGTAGCCGTTTTTGGTGCTATCACGGTGGTCGTAGCCAAGCAAGGGGCAGGTATTTTAAAAACCTATTCCATCTTTATCGGTGAGTTTTATTTCGGCTTGGCCACACTTTGGGTCATTTTGATTCTAATTGCCTCATTATTCATTGGCAAACGGGTAATTACGCTCATAAAACGGATGAAAGACCCTGCATTATTAGCCTTTAGCACCAGCAGCAGCGAGGCGGCTTTCCCCAAAATGATGTTGGAATTGGAGCGTTTTGGTTGTGGTAAAAAAATCGTCAGTTTCGTATTGCCCTTGGGTTATTCTTTCAACCTTGATGGCTCTATGATGTATATGACCTTTGCCTCACTCTTTATTGCACAATCTTATGGTATTCATTTGCCTTTGGGTACCCAAATCACCATGTTGCTTATTTTGATGCTCACCAGCAAAGGTATTGCCGGTGTGCCACGCGCTTCATTAGTAGTCATTGCGGGCACCCTAAGTACCTTTAATATACCCGAAGCAGGCTTGGCTTTGCTTTTGGGTATAGACCCGATACTGGATATGGGGCGCAGTGCTACCAATGTCATAGGAAACAGTATTGCCACTGTTGCAGTCAGCAAATGGGAGAAAGAATTACATCATTAATCTTCCATTTGTAGACGTTGATTCATTTCTGTTGAAAAAGCACCATTTTATGCCTTTACTTATCCACAAAATAGGATAAATATTAGCAGGAAAAGCTCCTCAAAAACGCTATATTTGCGCTACTTAAAATTTAGTTCAAGTACCCGCTTTATATGTCAGAAAATACAACAGACAACAACGAATACCAAGAACCCGAGAAATTACGGATTCAGCCTGTAAATATCGAAGAGCAAATGAAGACCGCCTACATTGATTATTCGATGTCGGTAATCGTGGGTCGCGCCTTGCCCGATGCCCGCGATGGTCTGAAACCCGTTCATCGCCGTGTGCTATTTGCCATGCACGAATTGGGCAACAACAGCAATAAACCTTATAAAAAATCTGCCCGTATTGTGGGTGAGGTTTTGGGTAAATATCACCCACACGGAGATACCTCTGTGTATGATGCGATGGTGCGTATGGCACAACCTTGGAGTATGCGCTACCTAATGGTGGATGGGCAGGGTAACTTTGGTTCGCAAGATGGTGACGGCCCGGCCGCCATGCGTTATACCGAAGCACGTTTGCATAAGCTTGCCGAAAGCATGCTCGACGATTTGGAAAAGGAAACTGTTGACTTCTCGCTCAACTTCGATGATTCGCTCAAAGAACCAACCGTATTGCCCACCCGTATTCCTACACTTTTGGTGAATGGCTCATCGGGTATTGCCGTAGGGATGGCTACCAATATGATGCCACACAACCTGAGCGAAGTGGTAGATGGTTGTATCGCCTATATCGAAAACAATGACATTACGATTGATGAATTGATGAAGTATGTGAAAGCTCCCGATTTCCCTACAGGAGGGATCATCTACGGAATTGACGGTATCAAAGCTGGATTTCATACCGGTCGTGGTCGTGTGGTATTGCGTGGCAAGGTAAATGTAGAAACACTCAAAAATGGTAAAGAACAAATCGTGATTACCGAAGTTCCTTACCAAGTAAACCGTGATGCCCTTGCCGAAAAAATCGGTCATTTGGTGAATAATAAAATCATCGAAGGAGTAACCCATGTAGCCAACGAATCGAACAAAGAAGGAACGAGATTGGTGGTCGAAATTCGCAAGGATGCCGTAGCCCAAGTAGTTATCAATATGCTGTACAAATACAGCGAATTGCAAACCTCTTATGGTATCAACAATGTAGCCCTTGTAGGTGGTCGTCCAAAGACATTGAACCTAA
The DNA here is from genome assembly GCA_030054025.1 of Phycisphaerales bacterium. Classification (GTDB taxonomy): domain Bacteria; phylum Bacteroidota; class Bacteroidia; order Chitinophagales; family Chitinophagaceae; genus Rurimicrobium. Next base: position 11,283 of record JASGCQ010000008.1, read on the forward strand.
AAGAACTCATTGTTGAGTTTATCCGTTTCCGTCACGAAGTAGTGGTACGTCGTACCGAATTCGAATTGCGCGAAGCAGAAAAACGTGCCCACATTTTGGAAGGCTATATCATTGCCTTGAATAATTTGGATGCAGTCATCAAACTCATTCGCGATAGCAATACGCCCGAAATAGCCCGTACCGGCTTGATGGAAAATTTTGCGATGAGCGAAATCCAAGCAAGAGCCGTATTGGAATTGCGTTTGCAAAGCCTTACTGGAATGCAAATTGAGAAAGTGCGTGAAGAGTTTGCAGAGATTATGAAGACGATTGCCGATTTGAAAGATATTTTGGCGAATGAAGGTCGTCGTTTCCAAATCATCAAAGATGAGCTAGCCGAAGTAAAGAAAAAATTTGGCGACGAGCGTAAATCAGAAATTGATTACGGAGCCAGCGAAATGGATATGCTCGATATGATTGCTGATGAAGATGTGGTGATTACCATTTCTCATTTGGGATATATCAAGCGTACTAGCCAAGCCGATTACCGCGCCCAACGCCGTGGCGGACGTGGTAGCCGTGGCGGTAAGACTCGTGAAGAAGATTATATCGAACATCTCTTTATCGCCTCTACCCACCATACCTTACTCATCTTTACTGAAAAAGGAAGATGCTTTTGGCTGCGTGTCTATAAAATTCCCGAAACGGATAAGAATGCGAAAGGACGTGCTATTCAGAATTTAATCATGCTGCCTCCAGATGATAAAATCCGTACTATCTTGAATGTACCCGATTTGGAAAAAGAAGAATACACCAGCAAACATTTTATCGTGTTGTGTACCAAAGAAGGCATTATCAAGAAAACATCCTTAGAGGATTTCTCTCGTCCGCGTAGTAATGGCGTGAATGCGATTACCATTCGCGAAGACGACCAATTGCTTGATGCTGCGCTCACCGATGGCAACAGTTATGTGATGATGGCAGTGAATAGCGGTAGAGCCATTTGCTTCCCCGAAGAAAAAGTACGCCCAACAGGTCGTGGCGCTATTGGGGTTTATGGTATAGACATGGCAGACGGTAAAGACTATGTCATCGGTATGGTTTGTGTCAACAAATTTGATGTCAGCAAACAAATACTCGTGGTGTCTGAAAAAGGCTTGGGTAAGCGTACCGCCTTTCTCGAAAAACTAGAAGAAGGAACAAATACCGATGATTTATCTAACACGGTGATGATTAAAAATGCCGAGGGAGTAGAAGAACAATACCAATTGGCTTACCGTGTGACCAACCGTGGCGGTAAAGGGGTGAAGACCATCAACATTACCGAAAAAACAGGTTCCTTGGTAGGATTGCTTGCCGTAGAAGAAAAAGACGATTTGATGATTACTTGCAAATCTGGAATTACCATCCGTATGAAAGTAGCCAATATTCGCGAGGCAGGGCGCGCTACCCAAGGTGTGAAACTCATCAACTTAGATGGAGGCGATGAAATTGCTGCATTGGCAAGCATAGACGAACAAGAAGATGATGCAGAACTCGACGAAAACGGCGACCCGATTGTGGCTGCTAGCGAAGAGGGAACTCCTTCGGACGATATAGTTGCTCCCGACGCTACGGCTGGAAAGCCAACAGAAGAATAATTATCTATTTTTATTAAAAATAAAACCACCCATTGGTCGTTGCTGATGGGTGTTTTTTATTCTGTATAATACACTTTAAAGACTTCCTGTATTGATGCTTCGTAAGTCACAAATATTCTGTATACTCTTTTTTCTTTTAAACCCAGATTTTGCAGTAGCGATATTTTTGAATAGTCTGCCCCAAAAATACTCGGTTTTCTGAAGATCTATTGTTGATTCTTTAGATTGATAATCAAATGTTTGCGTTGTATATTTTCGACTGCTTTGCAGTTGAAATTTCCCCAAAAATTGTCAATAGGTACCTACTGCAAAAGCTGTTTTCAACAAAATCAATAAAGCAATAGTCGCCAATATCAATGTCTCCATCACAGGCGAAACTGGTACGGGCAAGGATGTAGTAGCCAAAGCGATTCAATATAATTCTGATAGGAAGGGGAAACCTTTTATTCCATTGAATATGATAGCTGTATCCAAAGATTTGATAGAAAGCGAATTCTTTGGTCATGAAAAAGGAGCGTTTACTGAAGCCGATCAAAAAGTAATCGAAAAATTTGAGCAGGCAGATGGAGGAACGATATTTTTAGATGAAAAAGCCGAATTGGATTTGAATCTGCAATGCAAACTATTGCGTGTGTTGCAAGAAAGAGAAGTGGTGTGATTGGTAGGAAAATAAACGCTGATTAACAAATTGTACTATTGGCTCATAAAATTTTGATGTCAAGGGCAATCTGTACAATCTCAAAGCATTAATTGCTTTAGATTTGCATCAATATGAAATTTGAGCAGTACAATATTTCTCCCCTCATCAAACAAAGCCTAGAAGAACTGGGTTTTAAAAAACCAACGGATATACAATTTAAAGCGATTCCTTCTATTCTTAAGGGCGATGATGTTTTGGGTATTGCACAAACGGGTACGGGTAAAACCGCCGCTTTTGCAATACCAATTTTGCATCTGCTGATGCGCCGAAGCCATCATAACCTGCGTAGGCAAGTGAAATGCTTGGTGATGCTACCTACCAGAGAGTTGGCGATTCAAATTGCTCAAGTTTTTAAAGATATAGGCAAGCATACCGAACTGACTATTTTAGGGCTTGTTGGAGGGGTAGATCAAGCACCTCAAATCAAAAAATTAGATAAAGGTGTGGATATTTTAATTGCTACTCCAGGTAGGATGTTTGATTTGGTGAGTCAGGGACATATTGATTTGAGTAGGGTTGATATTTTAGTACTGGACGAGGCAGACCAGATGCTTGATTTGGGTTTTATCAAGGATATCAGAGATGTGATGAAACATTTGCCTGCTCGACATCAAACCCTTTTCTTTTCTGCTACAATTGATGAGAAAATAAAAGACTTGGCATACTCGATTGTGCATAATCCCATTCGTATTCAAATTTCGCCCAAAGATCCTGTTTCGAAAAATGTCACCCATTCTGTTGCGCACATAGCTATGGATGATAAACGATTTTTTTTGGAACGTTTAATTAAAGAATTTCCCAATCAAAAAATATTGGTTTTTGTACGAACAAAAGTGCGTGCTGAGCGCGTTTTTGCAGCGATGCAAAGGGTAGGAATTGATACCCTGACTATGCATGGAGATAAAGACCAAAGTGATAGGCTAAAAGTGATGAATGAGTTTAAGACAGGAAAGGTGCAAGTCTTAATCGCTACAGATGTGAGTGCAAGAGGAATTGATATTCAAGGAGTAGATTATGTTGTTAATTATGATTTGCCCGATATTCCCGAAAATTATGTGCATCGTATAGGTCGTACAGGGCGAGGAGTCAATAAGGGTAGGGCGGTTTCTTTTTGTTGCCCTGAAGAATTACCCATTTTAGAAGCCATACAATCTTATATTGGTAAGCCTATTAGTGTAATGACGATTGAAAAGACAGATTATGTTGAAACGATAACTTTTACAGAGGATACACCCAATGACAATTGGCAATTGCTCTTGGATGAAGCGGAAAAAGAAGATGCTACTCGAAAAAAGAAAAAGAAAAAATAAATTTACTATGCGTTATTTAGCTACACTTTTAATATTCCTATTTTCATACAGCATTTCTCTTGCTCAGAATAAGGATGAACAGGCTATTAGAGCTATTCTTAAAGCACAAGAAAGCGCATGGAATAGAGCAGATTTGACTGAGTTTATGAGAGGCTACTGGGAAAGCGACAGCATGCTTTTTATGGGCAAAAAAGGACTTACTTATGGTTATCAAGCAACTTTAAAAAATTACCTGAAAGCCTATCCCGATACTGCCCACACAGGGCATTTTACTTCTACCCTTGTCAGTATAAAAAAGTTAAGTTCTGAGTATTATATGGTTGTGGGCAGTTGGCATTTAAAAAGAAGTGCCGGCGATGTTGGTGGCTATTATAGTTTATTATTCCGACGCATTAAGAATCAATGGGTCATAGTAATGGATCACACTTCTTGATTCGATTAATCGTTTTTCAATTAAATATTCATTATCTTACAAACTGTAAACCGTTCCTAAATGGCGATGGAGATGTCTTTTGTTGTTTGATAAAATTATTTTTTTATGTATTCTATAAGTGCAAGTGCTAAAAAAATATTGGCTATATCGCTATTCTGTTGTGTCTCATTGATAGTAAATGCACAGCAAAAATTTGAGGTTAAAGTCAATCAAAAAAAAGCTATATTCAGTAGCGATATTGTTCAGTGGTATCAACAAAATATAAGTACACAAGAGAATCAAAATGAATTGGTCATGCTTCATTTTAGCAAATTACCCAATGCAGAACAAAAGCTAAACCTAGCCTCTAAGCATATTATATTGCTCGAATTTCTGTCTGACAATATGTACTCTGCATGGTTGAATGTAAATTCTAAACTTTCTCCTGATTTATCTATTGATGGTATTGCTAAATTTTCTCCGGAGTATAAAATTGCCTCTTCCATTCAAGAAAAGTCGGCAACACAGAAAACGCTCAAAATTTTTGTTTCTTTTCATCAAGGTATCAGTAGTACTCAAATTTTGGAACTTGCTTCTCGCAATGCTGCCGTTTTAGTTCTTAACCATTGGCAGAAAAAAGGTCTTTACACGTTCACCATCAATGCTGCAAATCTCAACACCTTTGCTGCTGATTATGCTGTAAAATATATCAGCGAGGCTCCTCAAAATATTCCTTTGGATATTGACGGCAAAGGTGCAGAAGGTGCATCTATATTGAATATGCCCAATACGTTAGGAGGTAAAGGATTGAGAGGAAAGGACGTGGTGGTTGGTCATGGAGATAACTGTTCTGGAATTTATCATATTGACCAAAGCGACCGGGTAATTAATTACAACAATGGCGATATTACTTCGCATGGAGTTTTGGTTCATGGACTTATCGGTGGAGATGGAATCATAGACCCTGCGGGTCAGGGTATTGCTACCGATGGTACTTGCATCAGTTTATTTTTTGATGCAGTGATTGTATTGAAAGATGAACTATTCAAAGGATTTAATACTACGCTCACTAATAATTCTTATGCGGCTGTAGTAGGTAATTGTGCTTATTCCGGAACTTATGATGCCTTGTCTCAAAGTTTAGACTCAATGGCATTTAAAACTCCAGAGCAATTGGATGTTTTTGCAGCGGGCAATGATGGGGCTTTAGTATGTGGACTCTATCCTGCTGGTTATTATAATATTTGTGGTGGATTTCAAACAGCAAAAAATATTCTAACCGTTGGCTCTACTTCGCGTAATTATATTGTTGCCGGAAGTTCTTCTCGTGGTCCGCTGAAAGACGGCAGATTGAAACCCGAAATAACTGCTCCGGGTAATGTTATTTACTGTCCTGTTCCCAATAATACTTACACCTATACGAGCGGTACTAGCCTAGCTTGCCCACAAGCAACAGGGGTTTTGGCCTTAATTGCCGAACGTTATAAGCAATTGCACAGCAACCTCAATCCAAAGAGTGATTTGCTAAAAGCAATCGTGGTGAACGGTGCGTCGGATTTGGGTAGACCGGGTCCCGATTATTGGTACGGTTTTGGTTTTTTAAACGGAGTTCGTTCAATTGATATTTTAGAAAACAATCGTTACACCCGTAATTCAATAGCATCAGGAGCATCACCCCAAAACTTTACAATTAGTGTTCCGGCTAATACCGCTCAACTTAAAGTACTGCTCTATTATCATGATCCTGCTGCTAGTGCTTCTGCTGGTATACAATTGGTGAACGACCTTGATTTGACCGTTACAGAGCCTGGAGGTTCAGTGGTACATAAGCCATTAATATTAAATCCGCTTGTTGCGGGAGTTGCCAATAATGCAGTAGAAGGTGCCGATCATCTCAATAATATAGAACAAGTCACCATTAATAATCCTACAGTAGGCACTTATACTGTTTCTGTTTCAGATTATGCTATTCCTTCTGGACCTCAGGATTATGTGGTGGCTTATGATTTTATTCCAAATGAAATGAAATTGCTCTATCCAATGGCCAATACATCTGCTCCAGCAAATACGGACATGTATATCTATTGGGATGCACCCGATGATTCTGTAAATACTATTAAACTAGAATATTCAACCAACAGCGGTGCCACTTGGAATTTGATTAACGCTGCTCTGCCTGCCAATACGAGATATTATCAATGGGCTGTACCCCTTATAAACTCTAACCAATGTAAAGTTCGCGTATCGCGCCCAACGATGAATATGGAGAGCGGCTTGTTTGTCATCAATCAACAACCTATAGTAAGTTTAGCCTCAGCACAATGTCCAGGATCCATTGCCATTAATTGGAGCAATGTGCCCTCGGCTACTAAATATTATATGTTGCTCAAAAAAGGAGCGCATTTTCAAAAAGTAGATTCTGTAGCTGCGGGTGTGCTAATCTATAAATTTCAAGGTTTAAAAACCAACGTGGACTATTATGTGTCTGTTATGCCTTCTTTTGTTGGTGCAATGGATGGGTTTAGGAGTAAAGCTTTGGTACACAGACCCAATACAGGATTGTGTTCCAGTTTAACTCCTATTGGTGATTTGGCATTAGAATCAATTATTGGACCTGAGAATGGAAGGCGATATACTGCCAAAGAATTGAAAACAAATACCCCCATTATGGTTCAGGTAAGAAATCAAGATAATTTCCCAGTGGGTAACTATACGGTTTCTTATAAAGTAAATTCAGGACCTTGGAAAACTAGTCCCTTATTGAGTATTACCCCAAATACCACAGCTCAGCCTGTAATTGGTACTTATAATTTTAGTGATACTATCGAATATGTTATTACAGCAGTTGTCCAAAATAATGTTACACCCGACCCTGTTTCGGCTAATGATACCCTCGTAAAAGTCATCAAGCAAATTCCTAATAATCCGATTACTTTATTGACACCACTTACCAATGGTTTTGAATCCTTGGCAGATATCACCATGCTCAATGATACAGTAGGTTTGACAAAAGACGGTTATTGGGATTTTATCAATTGTAATGATACCGGAAGATTGCGTACTCGAATTCCTTGCAGCAAATTGGTGAAGACCAATCGCTCTATCAGTATGGATGTGAATATGAACAACAAAAGAAATGTCAACTATTTTATAGGAACATTTAATTTGAGTAATTACGACACTACTACCGATGAAGTACGATTTGATTTTGAATATGAAATGCGAGGAATGCCTAAACTAAAAGATAGTAATAAGGTATGGGTGAGAGGTAATGATCAATTGGAATGGATTCCGGCTTATACCTACGATAATACGGTTGATACAGCCAAATTGCACCACTCAGGAACTATTTCATTCAGAGAGCTATTCAGAAATAACGGACAAAACTTTTCAAAGAGTACACAAATTCGTTTTGGTCAGTTTGACTCAACGGTAATTGTTGATGATAACTATGGCGGAGGACTCACTATTGACAATGTGAATCTGTATAAGGTGATTAAAGATGTTCAATTAACGGGCATAATCACCCCAATTAGTAGCGATTGTGATATCAGTAATGCTCCCGTAGTCATTAAAATTAAAAATGGTACCACAAACCCTATGTTTGGTATCATGGTCGCCTATTCAATAGACGGGCAACCAGCGGTGATAGAGAATGTTACTACTCCTATAGCAGGTGATGACAGTATCAACTATACCTTCACAACTGGCTTGTCTGGATTGACTTTTGGAGCGCATACCTTGAAAGTATACTTGCATGCTCTGGGTGATGATTATCTCAATAATGATACCATCGCTAATTACAATTTTAATATTTCACCTTTAGTCAATAGTTTCCCCTATTTGCAAAATTTAGAAAACAATAATGGCGACTGGTATCCTGCTGGCCGCAATACAAGTTGGGCTTATGGTGTACCCAATAGTACCAAAATTAATAAGGCAGCAAGCGGTACGAAAGCGTGGAAAACTAATCTGAATGGTAGTTATAACAACAACGAACAATCTTATTTAATCTCCCCCTGTATCAATACCATTGCCTTATCTAATCCGATGCTCAGTTTTAGCATGGCTTATGATATTGAAAATTGTGCAACGGTCTGTGATAAAGCATTCATAGAATATTCTACAGATAATGAAAAAACTTGGACTCGATTAGGGGTTCAGGGACAAGGTACAAATTGGTACAATGATTCTACTAATGTTTGGATGGGGGAAAATAGCCGTTGGCATGTTGCTTCAATATTGTTGCCCAGAGCCTTACAATTAAAATTAAGATTGGGTATTAACAGCGACAATGGTACAAATTATGAAGGGTTTGCCATTGATGACATTCACATATTTGACTATAAAAATCCAATTGTGAGCCTAAATACGACAAAGACTAGCGTTGCCGAACCTCTGAATGTTTCGGGTACAACTTGGCTCGATTTCCTAAACAATAATGATATCCTTGAATCTATCAACGCTAAAGGTGTCAATGTAGGGGCGGCACAATCTTCTGTATATGCACACAGCTCGATGCAAGACCCCGTGACCCGTCAGTATGTAATGCCCCGTAATTATTTGTTGAGTGCTGTTGCCGCAAATACCAATTTGCTTCGTTTGTATATTACGGACGCAGAAGTAAACAAAGTGTGGTCTGATACATTATGCAAGACTTGCACTAAAGCCATTGATATTTATAGAACAGGTATTACCCAATATACTGATACCAATTCGAAGAATGAAGACAGTACCTTGTATAATAACAATCGTGTAATGAATACCTACTATCCTTATACCTTCATTAAGTGGGTTCCGTATGACAATGGTTATTATGCCGAATTCGAAACCAACAAATTGGGTGAGTTTTGGCTTAATGATGGAGGTATCTTGGGTACCCTGCCTGCCAATACGGAGTATGTGGTATTGACTTCGAGAAAATTAAACGATAATCAGGCAGAATTGAAATGGAATTGTCCGATAGATACCCAGATGAATAAGTTCCAAATTCAAAGGTCTTTAGATAGTGTCAACTTTGTAACGGTTAAAGATATTCCTTCTATTAAGAATGTGCCTCATTCATACATTCAAATAGATAATCCGAACCCTGATAATAATGCAATCGTCTATTATCGTTTGTTCTGTACAGCACTTAATGGTAAGACCTTCTATTCGAATACCACTTCGGTGCAATGGTCTGAAGGGGATCAACTCATCAGCATCTTCCCCAATCCATTTACCGATGGCTATATCAACATAAAATGGGCGGGAGCTGTTGGTTCGCAAGCCGAATTAAGAATTAATGATGCATTGGGTAAGCAAATCCTGCAAACACGATTGACTTCTCTTAGTTGGATGAATACGCATACTCTTGATTTAAGCGGATTAGCCAAAGGCGTATATTTCTTGAAACTCAATATCGGCAAGAACGAATATCTGGAAAGGATAATCTTTAAATAAAACCTAATACAGACGACTAAGCGATTTTCTGATTTCGAATTTGCCTATTTTCGCCCATCCTTACTATATAAGAATTTTTATGACAGATTTAATTGAATTTGTAAAACAACTGACTGACATTAAGGCTATTTCATCTTTCGTTGCAGCTTATGGCGGTCTGTATATTGTAGCCTTAATTATTTTTGCCGAAACAGGTTTGTTTGTTGGTTTCTTTTTGCCTGGTGATTCTCTTTTGTTCGCTTCGGGTATATTCATCAAGCAATCGCCTAACCCTTTTGGTAACGATTTTTTGAATTTGATTTATTGGATTGTATTAATTGCGATAGCAGGAGTGATAGGTAATATGGTAGGCTATTGGTTTGGTAATAAAACCGGACACCTCATTTTCGAAAGAAAAGACACATGGCTATTCAAGAAAAAGCATATTCAAGATGCTCACGACTTTTATGAGAAAAAAGGTGGCGTAGCAATTATCTTGGCGCGCTTTCTCCCTATTGTGCGAACTTTTGCACCTATCGTAGCAGGAGTTGTAGATATGGATAAGAAAAAGTTTTTGTCCTACAATATCATCGGTAGCTTTTTGTGGGTAGCTACAATGACTATTCCTGGTTATTTTTTAGGCAGTATTCCTTGGGTTGAACATAATTTCGAAAAAATTGTCATCGGAATGATTCTGGTAACCACGGGGCCTGTTTTATTCAAAATGTTTTTTAGCAAAAAGAAAACAACAGTCAGTACTGAGGCATAATTCGTTTCTTTTTCACAAATAGTTTTTGATGAAGCAAATCATCCAATCATTAAATAATGGCGATACATCTTTGATAGATGTTCCTGCGCCCATGCTAACTGATGGCCATTTGCTGATACAAACAACACATAGCTTGGTTTCTGCTGGCACCGAGCGTATGCTCCTTGATTTTGGCAAGGCAAACTGGATTAATAAAGCTCGTCAGCAACCCGAACGTGTCAAAGCAGTTTTGGAAAAAATCAAAACTGATGGGCTGAAACCCACTATTAATGCGGTCGTTGGTAAATTGAACCAACCCATTCCATTAGGATATTCTAATGCAGGTGTAGTAATAGGTGTAGGGGGCAATGCGACCAATTTTAAAGTTGGCGATAGGGTAGCCTCTAACGGATCGCATGCCGAAATTGTACTAGTACCTCAATCATTAGCCGCAAAAATTCCCGACAATGTCAGTGACGAATCAGCAGCATTTACCGTGGTAAGCGCTATTGCTTTACAAGGCATTCGTTTGATCAACCCTACTTTTGGCGAAACTGTGGTTGTCGTAGGTTTAGGTTTGATAGGTCAGATAGCTGTGCAGTTGTTACAAGCCAATGCATGCCGTGTGATTGGAATTGATGCGGATGAAAATAGGTGTAAACAAGCGCAACAATTCGGCATTAGCGTCTTGTGCAATAAAAACATTGAAAATATTCCTGAAGTCATTTTAAGCCTTACTCAAGGCATTGGTGCCGATGCGGTAATGATTACTGCATCTACAAAAGAAAATACCCTTATTGCCGATGCCGCACAAATGAGTCGTAAGCGAGGAAGAATTGTATTGGTGGGAGTTGTAGGTTTACAATTGAATCGAAGTGATTTTTACGAAAAAGAATTAACCTTTCAGGTGAGTTGTTCTTATGGTCCGGGTAGGTATGACTACGATTATGAACAAAAAGGCAATGATTACCCTATCGCTTTTGTACGCTGGACAGCACAACGCAATTTTGAAGCCGTATTGCAAGCCATGTCTCAAGGACTATTAAAGGTAGAATCCTTAATCAGTCAAAGGGTAAAATTAGAATCTCACACAAGTGTTTATAGTCAACTTTCCGATACGCAAAATCTCGCCAGTATTTTTCAATACGATACGCAAAGGCAACACACAAATAAAATAGAATTACCGATTGCTACAAGCAATCCAACAAAACATACAGTGGCACTGATTGGTGCGGGGGCATTTGCTGCCCAAATAATAGTACCTGCTCTGAAAACTAATGGAATAGTCATTAGTACTGTAGCCAGTGCAAAAGGATTATCCGCCGCTCAATTGGCAAAGCAAAACAACATAGTAGTAGCTACCACAGACCTAGCAACGATTTGGAATGATGCAAACATCGAAACTGTTGTGATTGCTACACAGCACCATAGCCATACACAATTATGTATTGAAGCACTTCATGCGGGTAAACATGTTTTTGTGGAAAAGCCTTTGGCGATACATCTTGATGAATTAAAACGCATCATATCAGCTTATCGTGATGCCAATCGAATTGTTGATGTAGGATTTAATCGCAGACATAGCCCCTTAGCTGTAAAGGCAAAGCAATTACTGGGATATTATGGGCAAGCGATTAATATAACCATGACCATCAATGCAGGTAGCATTCCCAACAATCATTGGCTTTCTGATGCCGAAAAAAATGGAGGTAGAGTTGTGGGTGAATTGTGCCATTTTATTGATTTAGCTGCTTTTTGGGCGCAATCGGCAGTAAAAGCTGTTTGTGCCAATTCATTGGCAAATTCTCATGAAGATGTAAGTGTACTATTACGTTTCGAAAATGGTAGTGCAGCTTCGATACAATACTTTACCAATGGTAATAAGGCATACGATAAAGAACGATTTGAAATTTATGACCAAGGCAAAGTCTTAGTGTTAGAAAATTGGAAACGACTGACCGGATATGGTTTCAAATCATTTAGTTCATCTACTGCTGCTCAAGATAAGGGGCATCAACAGCAATTTAAACTCCTAGCCAATAGAATAAAAAATGGTGGATCGGCATTAATACCTTTTGATAGCATAGTGAATACTTCGAAGGCTGTATTAATGATAGAACAAAGCCTAAGGGAACAGTGTTGGATACGGCTCTAAATTTATGAATCATGATTTTTATTTTTTAACTTACCATGTCCGGATATCCTCTATTATTATTGCCCCTCATTTCTGCCTTTATTGGATGGTTTACCAATTGGATTGCCATCAAAATGTTGTTTCATCCTAAAGAGCCTAAACGTTTTTTGGGAATGACGATACAAGGTATTTTCCCTAAAGGGCAAAAACAATTTGCCATCAAATTAGGTGCCTTAGTCGCATCTGAGTTGTTGCACTTTGATGAAATTGCCAATAGAATAAAAGACCCGAAACAGTTGGAATCGGCAAAGCCTTTTATATCCCAACACATTGACCATTTTTTGGAACATAAGTTGAAAGAAAAATTGCCCGTCATATCTATGTTTGTCGGAGCTGGAACCTTAGATAAAATAAAAGAAGGTTTACTCGAAGAGATAGATAATATGCTGCCCGAATTGATGAAGCAGTATGCAGATAACCTGGCGACCAAAATTGATATTGAAAAAATAGTAAGCGAAAAAGTAGCTAATTTTTCGTCTGATAAGTTGGAAGAAATCTTAGTAGCCATCATGAAAAAAGAATTTCGTTTTGTAGAAATCATTGGTGGAGTGCTTGGCTTCCTGATTGGCTTATTACAGATACTACTCTCAAAAATTTAATCATAGTAACTCAAAATATTATTGCATGCAACCACTCATATCGCTCCAAAATGTATCGAAACAATATGGAGAAAAAACAGTACTCAATAATGTGAATATTGATATTTTCCCAGCGCAAATTATTGGCTATATCGGTCCGAATGGCGCAGGGAAATCTACTACTGTAAAAATTTTAACTGGAGTCATTCAAGATTATACAGGCTTGGTTACCATCAATGGCAGAGATATTAAAGAAGATATATTGGGGCTCAAACAAATGATTGGCTATGTGCCCGAGTTGGCCGATTTATACGATTTGCTTACACCCAATGAATACCTTCATTTTATAGGGGCTTTGTACAATTTGCCAGATTTTATTATCAAAGAGCGGAGCCAAAAAATATTGCAATCTTTTGGGCTGTTAGAAAATATTGACCAAAGAATGGACAGCTTCTCAAAAGGAATGCGCCAAAAAGTATTATTGACTGCTGGTATTTTACATAACCCATCTATCGTTATTCTCGACGAACCTATGAGTGGACTAGATGCAAATGCAGTCATCGTAGTCAAAGAATTGTTGCAAGTATTGAAGCAAGAAGGCAAAACTATTTTTTATTGCTCACACATGATGGATGTTGTAGAAAAAGTATCAGACAGAATTGTACTGATTGATAAGGGAACTATTATTGCCAATGATACGATAGAAGCACTAAGAGATGGAAGCGATAATTCTCTTGAAAAGATATTCGCAAAAATGACGACAAGTGAGAATCTGAATGAAACAGCCGAGAATATTGCTCAAGCCATGCAAGACAAATAAGCCCCAAACACAATTTATAATGAACAAATTTTTACTGTATATTTTTTTATTACCAAAAGCTTTGTGGAAAGTGTTGGGGGCTGATTTGCCGCAGTTAAAGGCAATCTTGAAGGTCAAATTAATGTTGGATGATAGACGCCCCTTAACAATGGGCCGCGCTCAATCCAAAAAGAAACCCACAAGATTTATGACCGTTTTGAGTGTTTTTCTTTCTGCCGTAATGGGCTTTATGTATTCTATGCCCTTGATGCTCGAAGATAAATTTATGGCACTATGGTTGTATTTCTCGACTTTTTTATTGATGTTGAGCTTCCTGTTGATTAGCGATTTTTCGACGGTACTATTTGATACAAGAGATAAGACCATATTATTGCCACGACCTATCAACGAACGCACTTTGTTGCTCTCTCGTTTATTGCACATGTTTATCTATTTGTTTCGTATTGTTGTTCCTATGTCCTTGGGCGGGTGGATTGTACTGGGAATGACCCAAGGTTGGAAAGCCGTAGTATGGTTTCCCTTGCCTATCATAATGCTTACCATTATTGCACTATTTTTGGTAAACGCAGCGTATTTGTTGGTGTTGCGATTTTCAAAGCCCGGCAAGTTCAAAGATATTATCAACTATTTTCAGATTGCCTTTTCAATGCTCTTTTTCGTTACGGTCTATTTGATGCCAAGAGTAGTTGAGAGCAAAGGTTTTCAAGAGTTGCAACATGCACATTATCCTTGGATAAGCTTCACCCCTACCTATTGGCTTGCCGCTACATGGAGTTGGGTACAGCAAGATAAAGTTTGGGCTGCTACACAGTGGCTGAGTGTGCTGGCTATAATAGGTCCTTTGTTTTTGGTATGGCTTACAGTCAAATATTTATCACCAAGTTTTGCAAAGAGAATTGGAAATATAGATATAGTGGGTCTGGGGGAAACCAAAGCTGTCAATCAAGTTAAAGTAAAACAGTCTAGACAAAGTCAGCTCTATATCCGATTGGCTAATTTGCTCAATAAAAATCCACTGGAAAAAGCAGGATTTAGTATTGCATGGTTACAAACTGATAGAAGTCGCAACTTTAAGATGCGCGTCTATCCCATGTTTGCATTTGTTCCGGTGTATTTTTTTTATATGATTACCCTCAATCGTAAAAGAAGTATTGCAGAAACATGGGAAAACCTAAGCAATTCTCATACCCACATTCTACTCTTATATATGACCTCATTTGTGGTCATGAATCTACTTGCAATGTTGGTACACAGTGACCAATACAAAGCTTCCTGGATTTATTACAGCACTCCAATCGAAAAGCCAGGAGCTGTTATGAATGGAGCCTTCAAGGGTATATGGGTCAAGTATTTTGTACCTATCTTTACAACTGTCAGTTGCTTTGTATTATATACTTGGGGATTAAAATCATTGCTTGATATAGTGCTGGCATTTGTCAATATTACCCTGTTTGGAGTAGCTATCCTTCGTGTTGCCTATCGTCGTCTGCCTTTCTCGGCAATGGAAAAGATGAATGAAAAAGGAAATCGTTTTTTTAAAACAATGTTTGTCATGATATTTCCCGTTGCTTTGGGCTTAGGACATGCGATGGCAGACTCAAGCCAAAGTCTTTGGTGGATGAAAATCTTATTTATAATATTGTCGGCCGTTCTGCTTTGGCTCATTTGGGACAGTTATAAAAATACATCTTGGGATGAGGTGAAAAAAGTAGACCTTTCATCCTAATAAACCTCGAGTACTAAAATTATTCTTACTTACACCTTCAATTTATTTTATGTCTTTAAATAATTACCTCCACCGCACAGCCGAAAGATTAATGCGTTATGTGCAAATTGATACCCAAAGCGACCCTAATTCAACGAGTCAGCCCAGCACTGAAAAACAAAAAGATTTGAGCCGATTATTGGTAGAGGAATTAAAAGCAATTGGTATTCATGATGCAGACTTGGATGAATATGGCTATGTATATGCCACTATCCCTGCTACCATTTCGGATAAAGTACCCACTATTTGTTTTTGTTCGCATGTAGATACAGCTCCTGATTGCAGTGGAAAAGACGTGCATCCTATTTTACATCAAAATTATAATGGCGATGATATTGTGTTGCCGCATGACGAGTCTATAGTAATTTCTACTCAAAACCATCCTTACTTGAAACAAAGAATTGGCGATGATATTATTACCGCGTCGGGTAAAACTTTACTAGGTGCTGATGATAAGGCTGGAGTAGCCATCATAATGGATGCTGCACAATACTTGATGGAGCACCCCGAAGTACCACATGGTAACATCAGAATTTTATTTACTCCCGATGAAGAAATCGGTCGTGGCGTAAATGCTGTTGATATGAAACGTTTGGCTGCCGACTTCGGTTACACCTTAGACGGAGGAAAAAGGGGGCATTTGGAGGACGAAAATTTTAGTGCAGATGCAGCCGTGTTTACATTTCATGGCGTGAGTGCTCATCCCGGTTATGCTAAAGGGAAAATGGTGAATGCCATGAAAGTTGCAGCAACATTTTTGAGTAAGCTGCCATTGCAAGAGTGGTGTCCCGAAAGCACTTCTGCCAAAGAAGGTTTTGTACATCCTGTGGCTATGGAAGGAGAATTGGAGCAAGCGAAAGTTACTTTTATCATCAGAGATTTTGAAACTGCCCAACTCAAAAATCATGAAGAAAGACTGAGATTGATTGCAGATGCAGCCGTAAAGCAATTTCCCGGAGCCACTTTTGAAATGATTGTTAAAGAACAATATCGGAACATGAACGAGATATTAGTAGATTATCCCCAAGTAATGGCTCATGCAGAAGAAGCATATCGTAGAGCAGGCATTACCCCAGAAATAATTAGCATCAGAGGTGGTACTGACGGTTCTCGACTTTCATTCATGGGTATGCCCTGTCCCAATATTTTTACTGGAGAAATGGGCATACATTCTAAACAAGAGTATGTAAGTGTTCAAGATATGAATGCAGCGGTCAGTATTTGTGTTCACTTGTCGCAGGTATGGGCGGGTAAATAATTAGCCTGTTTTAAAGGTACACTTATACATTTCTTGATGAAATATTGCTTAGTATTCTTATTGTGTTTTTTTTGCTCATTAACTGCTCGTGCATATTGGCAGCAGCATACGGCTACTACTATTTCAGTAGTCTTGGATGATAAGAATCATTTTTTGAATGGTTTTGAAAAAATCGTCTATACCAATTATTCTCCTGATACCTTGCGTGTACTCTATGTACACCTTTGGCCCAATGCTTATAAAAATGATAGAACACAATTTTGCGAGCAGCAAGTACAAAACGGCAAAACAAATTTTTACTATTCCGTAGAAAAGGATAAGGGTTATATTGATAGTTTGAATTTCGGAATTAATGGTATCCCTGTCGACTTCTATTATTTTCAAGATAATTTGGATATCGCTAAAATTGAATTAACTAATCCAATATTACCCAATGAGTCTATTACTATCGAAACACCCTTTAGAGTAAAGATTCCCAAATTATTCTCGCGTTTAGGACATAACAATCAGGCTTATTTTATAAGCCAGTGGTTTCCGAAGTTAGCGGTATATGATACTCAAGGTTGGCATCCTTTACCTTACCTCGACCAAGGCGAGTTTTACAGTGAAATAGGTTCTTATGATGTAAGCATTACTTTGCCTAAGAATTACATTCTGATGGCAACAGGTAATTGCCAAACCGAAAGTGAACATCAATGGATGGCGAATTTGAGTAAGCTCCCTTTTCCATCAGATACAATGTATCGAAAATCTTTTCCTCCAAGTGAATTAACACAAAAAACAATTCGTTTTACCGAAGATAATGTTCATGATTTTGCTTGGTTTGCAGATAAACGTTGGATATTGCGTATAGACACCGTACAAAATTTGCTTCAAGGAAATACACTATTGTACTCTGCCTTTTTACCCGAACATCAAGAAGAATGGGCTCAGTCGAATCAGATCTTAAAAGCAACCATTGCCACCTATGGAGAAAATGTGGGGACTTACCCTTATCAAACAATGAAAGCCGTTGAAGGAGACATGGGTGCCGGAGCTGGTATGGAATATCCTACAGTTTGTACCATCGAAAAAACAGTAGCCTCTGAACTGAAAAAAGTATTGATACATGAAGGAGGGCACAATTGGTTTTACGGAATATTGGCTAGTAACGAAAGAGAGCATCCTTGGATGGATGAAGGATTGAATAGCTTTTACGAACAAATGGCCAATGAAATAATTGACAGTAGCTTACAGAGTCCTCAAAATCAGTTAGGAGATTACCTCTACTACCAATTGGCAGCTTGCAACAATGACCAATCAGCCTCCTTAAATGCCACGTCATTTAAGGAAGTGAATTATGGAGCTGATGTTTATTTCAAATCGACACTGCTATTGAAGTGGCTTGAAGCATATATGGGTAAAGAAGATTTTAAAAAGGGAATGCAATCCTATTACAATACATGGAAATTTAAGCACCCTCAGCCGAAAGATTTTCGGAAAGCTATGCAAGATAATAGTGTTAAAAACTTAGATTGGTTTTTTAATGATGCCTTGCAAACGGAAAGGAAAATTGATTTTAAAATTCAGAAAGTAAAAAACCAACAGGGACTTACTGCTATAATTAAAAACAAAAGTGCTTTCAGAGCTCCAGTAGAAATTAGCCTGTTTCAGAAGGATAGCCTGATTAAAAAGATATGGACAGAACCTTTTGTAGGTAAAACGAAAATCAATCTCGGCGAAAATATGGCTTGGTGGAGCAAACTGAAATTAAGCTCGACATTTGCCGATGTCAAGCTTGCGAACAATGAATACAGGCATTACGGTCTCTTTCATAAAGGAGGGCTGAAAATAGGTGCTGGATTTGGATTGAATAGACATCCACAAACTACTGTATTCATTTCGCCTTCGCTGGGATATAATGTATATGATGGGTTTGCCGGAGGCTTATTGTTACACAATCTTAGTTTTCCCGAAAATAGATTCCAATTTGCCATAGCTCCTCAATACAGTATCGGGAGTAAAACCGTGAATGGGGTGGCGGCATTTTCATATAGTTGGCACCCCAAACATTATTTTAGCGAGATTCGCTTTCAAACGAATTTAAAAACCTATTCGCAAGCCAAGTCTGTACTGAATATAGATGAACCTATTTTTGCTCGCTATATAAAAGTTGCTCCCTTTGTAGAATTATTGTTTAAAGAGAAGAGTCCTACTTCTAAAGTTAGTAGAAGAATATGGATTAAAGAGTACAACATTAATGAAGACTACTTTGTTTATACCCGCAACGCAGCAGTCGATAGCCTGTATAGACCTTCAAAACAATCTACATTGAATCAATATCTCAGTTTTCGTTACCAATACAATAATGAAAGAACTTTTCATCCTTTTAGCTATAACGCCGAACTGCAATTGGGGCAAAGCTTTCTTAAATTGGGCTTAGAAGCACAATTTAAAATTAACTATGATGTAAAAAATAAGGCACTCTATCTGCGAGGATATGCAGGTAAATTTTTCAGTACCAATTCGTCAGCAGATAATTCAAGGTATTGGCTCAATACCACCTTCTCGGGCCTGAATGATTATCTGTTTGATGGGAGCTATTTTGGTAGAAATGAAAATGAGAGTCTGAATGCTCAACAAGTGTCCATGCAAGAAGGTAGTTTTAAATTGCCTACAAACTTATATGCTAATCCCCTAGGGCGCAGCGATGATTGGCTGATGGCATTGAACTTGAAAACCGATTTACCTTTGGGAAAATTACCCCTTAGGATTTATCTAGATGTGGGTACATTTGCCGATGCCAAGCAGATTAATCTAAAAGGAAATGTAGTGTCCTTTGTCTCCGGATTAGAACTGTATTTGTTTGATGAGATACTTAGCCTATATGCACCCGTGGTGATGAGTAATGGTTATAGCAATTATCTCAAAGAAATGTATCCTGAAAAGAAGTTGCTCAATAGTATTTCTTTTTCACTGAATATTCAGAATATGAATTGGCTTCGATATCACGAAAAAATATTCAAAAGAATCGCACCTTAAATTCCGATATTGAGTTTATACTTTCGTTTAAAATTTGAGTAAAACAATGCAAAAGACAACACTGATTATACATGGTGGCGCTGGTAATATTTATAAAGGAATGCTTACCGACCAACAAGAAATTGATTATCAAAATGGACTAAAATATGCCTTGGATAAGGGCTATGAGATATTGAAAAATGGAGGAACAGCACCTGATGCAGTTATTGCTGCCATTGTAGCCATGGAGGATAATCCACTATTTAATGCAGGTAAAGGTGCAGTGTTTACCAAAAAAGGAGTACACGAGATGGACGCTTGCATTATGGACGGAAAAGATTTAAGTGCAGGGGCAGTTGCTGGTGTTCGCCATATCAAAAATCCGATTGCATTGGCTAATGAAGTAATGCTGCACTCTGGTCATGTTTTTTTGAGTGGGTCAGGTGCGGGCGAATTTGCCTTACAGCAAGGTTTGGCAACACTACCCGACGAATACTTTTTTAACAAGGAGCGATATGAACAATGGATTGAAATTCGAGATAGTAATTTTTATCAGCTCGATCATAAAGCCGACAATCTTAAAGGAGTTGCTCCTAATCCCAATCACAAATTCGGAACAGTTGGTGCGGCTGCCTGTGATGCGCAAGGTAATATCGCTGCCGGCACCTCTACCGGAGGCATGACCAACAAGCGTTTTGGTCGTATTGGCGATAGCCCCGTTGTAGGTTCAGGCACTTATGCTAATAATGCGACTTGTGCCATATCCTGTACAGGTCACGGCGAATTCTTTTTGCGTGCAGTAGTAGCGCATGACATTTCTTGTTTGATAGAATACAAAGGAATCTCACTACATGAGGCTTGTGATTTTGTGGTAAAAGATAAACTCAAAAAAATGGGTGGAGAAGGTGGTCTCATTGCTGTTAATAGATTGGGAGAAGCTCATTTCTCTTACAATTCAACAGGGATGAACAGAGCAATGCGCAATAGCGAAGGACAAGAAATCGTCGCCTTTTATGGAGATTAACTAATATACACATGAATGAAATAGTCTTGGCATCCGCCAACAAAAAGAAAATTGCAGAACTCAAGGACTTGTTGAAAGATGTTTCAGTCCTATCACTCAATGATATTGGATTCCATCAGGAAATAGAAGAACCCTTTTTTACTTTCAACGAAAATGCTTTTCAAAAGGCTAATACGATTCACCAATTTTGTGGCAAGAATGTGTTGGCAGATGATTCTGGCATTTGTATTCAAGCCCTCGACAATGCACCCGGTGTACTGAGCTCACGATTTGCAGGACATGGAGCAACAGACCAAGACAATTTGGATAAAGTGCTTTTTCAGTTGAAAGATAAGACCGATAGAAGAGCCTATTACAAAGCGGTACTTTGTCTGATATGGAATGGTGCGGTACATTATTTTGAAGGAGATTGCCACGGGATACTAATTGATACACCAATCGGCACTAATGGATTTGGTTACGACCCTATTTTTGTCCCCGATGGATATACCGAATCCTTTGCCCAATTAGACTCCTCCATAAAGCAACAAATCAGTCATCGGGCAAAAGCCATGCAGCAATTGCTCCACTTTATCAATAGTACTCAATAAATAGTATCTTTTGTCAAAAACGTTTTTGTCAAAAAAAGCTAACTTGCCTCCATTTTCAATTTGTATTTTATAATACGTCTATCATGTCTTTAGTTATACAAGCCTGCTCAGATGCAGCAGATTTCAAAGCTTTTGTGCAATTCCCTTTCGATTTGTACAAGGGTAATGCGTATTGGGTGCCTCCGATGAAAAAAGATGAATTGAATTCTTTACAAGCAGCCACTAATCCGGCTTTTCAAAATTGTGAAGCTCAGTTTTGGCTGGCAAAAGATAATGGCAAAGTAGTGGGTAGAGTAGGGGCTATTATCAATAGACCTTATATCGAAAAAACCGGTGAACAATTGTGCAGAGTCAGCAGAATAGAATTTATAGATGATACAAAAGTGAGTGCCGTATTGCTACAAACGGTAGAGCAATGGGCAAAAGAAAAAGGGATGAAAGGGGTTCACGGTCCTTTAGGGTTCACTAATCTCGACCACCAAGCCATCATGATTGAAGGATTTGAGCATCTACCCTCCATAGCATCGGAGTATCATTTGCCTTATTACAAAAATCATTTTGATGCAGCAGGTTATAAAAAGGAAATGGATTGGGTAGAATTTCGTTTGAAATTGGAAAAAGAAATCCCCGAAAAGGCTTTGAAACTCAACGATATGATACAAAAGCGCTACAGCCTTAAACTGATACATTTTACGAACCGCAACGAAATGAAAGTCTATGCACAAAAAATTTTTGATTTGCTCAATAGTGCTTTTGGAAACTTGTTCGGTTTTGTCAAAATGGATCAAAACCTGACACAATTCTATATCAAAAAATATTTCGACCTCCTCAATCCCGAATTTGTAAAAATAATCGAAGACAAAGAGGCTAACGCAATTGGATTCATCATCAGCTTACCATCACTTAGTGAAGCCATGCAAAAAGCTAATGGAAAGCTCTTCCCATTTGGATGGTGGCATCTATCGCAAGCACTCAAAAAACCAAAAGTGGTTGATTTGCTATTGACCGGAATTCACCCCGATTGGCAAGCACAAGGAGTGAGTGCTTTGTTGATTACCGAATTGCACAAGGTGATGCAAAAGCATGGTACGGAATATGTAGAGACAACAGGGATGTTGGAAACCAATGAAAAGGCAATCAACCATTGGAAAAACTATGACCATATCCAACACAAGCGCAAACGCTGTTTCCGAAAAATGTTTTAGCCGTTCAAAACCATTTTTAGCAATAGAAAAATGACTCGATATTTTATAGAAGTACAGTACGAAGGAACGGCGTTTCACGGATCGCAAATTCAGGGCAAGCAGACCACTGTGCAGTATGAGCTCAATAAAGCTTTGGCACTCTATCTGCGGCATCCGGTACAAACATTAGGTGCCAGCCGAACGGATGAAGGAGTGCATGCCTTGTGCAATTTTTACCATATAGATTTAGTAGAAGGTTTGGAAGCAAAGTGCCAATATAATTTGAATGCGCTGTTGCCCAGCTCCATGTCGATAAAGCAATTGTATAAAGCAAGCAATATCACCGCCAATGCCCGATTTGAAGCTTCCGATCGACATTATAGATACAAGATTTACAAACACAAAAATCCTTTTCTTTTTCAAAGAGCTATGCTCTATCCTTATACGATAGATGTTGCATTGCTTCATCAAACTGCGAATATCATTAAACAATACAGCAATTTTGAAAGCTTCAGTAAAAAAAATGCGCAGACTAAAACGTTTGAGTGCTGCATCATCAAATCAGAGTGGCAATCAGTAGGAGATGAATTACACTATGTAGTATGGGGCAATCGTTTTTTGAGAGGAATGGTTAGAGCACTTGTAGGTACACAATTGAGGGTTTCCCGTGGAAAATATTCGCTACAAGATTTTAAGACCATTATTGAATCAAAAGATTGTAGCAAAGCCGATTTTAGTGTTCCCGGATATGGGCTTTATTTAGAGCAAATCAATTATCCTGAGGGCTTGTTATTGCCTGTTGAATAGACCCAATTTATGGGCTCGCTTATCTAAATTAGAGGCACGCCTATCAAAACCATATTAGGCGAGCCTCTACAATAGTAAGGCGGAGCTTGCTTTTAACCAGCCCCGCCTCATTTTTAGTCCTTATTCGGTTCTTTGTTGGCAAAACGTTTATTCCAATCATCTACTTCCTGCATTGCCAAGTCTAGCGAAGCTTCGTTTTCTCTGGCTATTTGCAAACTCTTTACATAACGATCTGTCATTTCCATAATGTCAGTAGCTGCTCCTATTTGTATCTCTTGTACTGTCTCCAGTGCTTGCAATATGGACAAACGGCTCTGTTCCAGATTTTGATAATAATCCAGCATATTGCTGAGGTCGGTAGGATTGTCGGCACGGCTCAGCGATGTAGGATGCTGATTGGCAATGCGCGATACTAGGCGCACATAACCCTCCCTCCCCTCTGCCATAGAGCGAGTACCTAATTTTTCCTCATTGCTGAGGTTTATCTTATAGTGTATTGATTATTTACTGATTTCCTCAGCCTTGCTTTGTGTACTCACAAACCACGTCGAATACTTTTTGCCAGTTATCATAAAACAACAATCTCTAAATAGGCAACAACATTTGTTTATTGAATATTGCACATTGTTTATTGAGTATTTACTGATGCCCATTGGCTTGGTTCGTGGCTGTGATGCCATTGAGGCGGTGTAAGGTGCCATTGAGTTTCGCCGATGTTGGTGTTGGCTGTAATACCAGACTCCCAATATTTAATTGCCGTAATTTTTTTACGACATCTTGTTTTGCACTACCTTTACACAAAATTTAGAAAATGCTTAGAAAATTTAAAGTATCAAATTTCAAAAGCTTTGACAAAGACTTTGAATTAGATTTAACTCACACAAAAGGATACGAATTTAATAAGGCATCCATTAAAAATGGTATTGTTAACCAAGCAATTATTTACGGACAAAATGGTGTAGGAAAATCCAATTTAGCTTTTGCCATTTTTGACATAATAGAGCATCTTACTGACCTTGAAAGAAATGAGAATACATACAGAAATTATTTGAATGCAAACAATAAAGAACTTTTTGCACATTTCTATTATGAATTTTTTATTAACTCAAAAGTTGTTGTGTATGAATATAAGAAATCAAACTATAAGACTATACTTTTTGAGCGATTTCAAATAGAAGATGAAGAGCTTATTTATTTTGATAGAACCAATAATTCCAAAGCAATAGTTCGACTAAAAGGAACAGAAACACTTAAAACAGATATTGATAACAATGAATTATCTGTTTTAAAATACGTTAAAAACAATAGTAACCTTGTAATTGACGAAAAAAATAAAACTTTTTTATCCTTTTTTACATTTATTGAAAAAATGCTACACTTTCGTTCTTTAACGGAAAATATGTATCAAGGAACAGATGTAGGCAGTGTAGATATTTTAGAAAACATAATTGAGAATGGAAATATTAAGGAGTTTGAAGAATTTCTAAATAAAGCAGGGGTCGAATGTAAATTGGGAATTACATCAGAAAGAGGAAAAAATACTATTTCAATGAATTTCGGAAGTAAAGAACTTCCTTTGGCACAAATAGCTTCAACAGGTACTCTTGCTTTAACACTTTTTTATTTTTGGTTTCAAACAATTAAAGAAAAACAAAAAATTTCATTTCTATTCATTGATGAGTTTGATGCTTTTTATCATCATTCCTTATCTACTTTGATTGTAGAAAAACTGAAAGAAACAGGTGTTCAATTTATTCTTACAACACATAACACTTCGATAATGACAAATGATTTATTAAGACCAGATTGTTATTTCAGAATGACTAAGAAACAAATTCGATCTTTCTCAAATAGCACAACCAAAGAATTAAGAGAGGCTCATAATATTGAGAAAATGTATAAAGCAGGTACATTCAATGACTAATAAAATTTTATTTATTTTTGAGGGTGAAGCTACAGAAGAAAAAATTGTTTCTAGCTTACAAAAGTTCTTCGTAAACGAAAGCACAACTATAAAATGTGTTTTCGGTGCTGAGATTTATCAGATTTATAAGTTGATTGTTACAGACAATGATTTAGACACATTCAACTTAATAAAAGAAAGGAACTTAGAAAAAAATGCAATTCTAGCAGATTATAATAGAGATGACTTTGCAGAAATCTATATGTTTTTCGATTATGATGGTCATTCAACATTAGCAGATGACAGTAAGCTAAAACAACTTCTTGAATTCTTTAATGAAGAAACTGATAAAGGGAAGTTGTACATCAGTTATCCAATGGTTGAATCATTAAAACATATAAGTGAATATCAAACATTTAGAGATTTTAGTATTGAATGTAAATACAACATACAATACAAAAGTATTGTAGCTGCTACTGCAATGAAAGAATTAATTAATTTCAACACTTATTTGTTAGACACTTGGAAGCAATTAATAGATGCCCATCTGAAAAAAATGAATTTTATAGTCAATAACTCGTATGATTTGCCAGACAAATTACATACACAACAAACAATATTTTTAGAACAATTTAATAAATACATCTTTCCCTATTCAACTGTAGCTATTTTAAGTGCTTTCCCAATTTTTCTTCACGATTATTATGGCAATGAAGAAATGAAAAAAAGACTAAATTAGTATGTACTACAGTCAACATGGGTATTGCTGGCAAGTGGGGCTTAACAAGCAAACATCAACTAAGGTTTAAAATTTCAACAATTATATTTTAATTTAGCATCAGTACCAAGCAGGCGGAATACTATTATCTCACCCGCAGCATTACCTGCCCGTTCTCCGCTAAGGTCTTCGCCGCCGTCTGCTTTCCAACCAACGGCAATCTTCCCAGCCTTGCTTTGTGTACTCACAAACCACGCCGAGTACTTTTTGCCAGTTATCATTAAACAACAATCTCTAAATAGGCAACAACATTTGTTTATTGAATATTGCACATTGTTTATTGATTATTTACTGATTTCCTCAGCCTTTGTTGGTAAATACACTAACCACGCCGAGGAATAGACCAATTTACCCCAAAAAAATTTACTTTTACTGCCGCCCCCCAACAACCTACCAATTGAATTTTACAAAAAATAAAATAATAGCTAATGTTAGAAGTAGAATTTTTACCCATCCAATTTGCCCAACTAAAAATTGTTTTACAATGGGCAGCCGATGAGGGTTGGAATCCAGGCATTAACGATGCCGAAATTTTTTGGCACACAGACCCACAAGCATTTTACGGAATTTTTTATGCAGGTAAATTGATAGGCGGCGGCGCCATTGTTCAATACAATCAGCAATTTGGTTTTATGGGTTTATTTATTGTGTTGCCCGAATATAGAAGTAAAGGCTTAGGTAAATATTTATGGTATAAAAGACGTGATACACTTTTAAATAGATTACCTAAAAATGCGTCAATTGGTATGGATGCCGTTTTAGCCATGCAACCCTTTTATGCACAAGGCGGCTTTCATTTGGCTTTTAAAGATGAAAGGCATTTATTAAAAGGCAGGCACTTTGAAATTTGTAAATATATAACCGAAATTAATAGTAGTGATTTTGAGCACATTCTTGCTTTTGATAAACTTTGCTTTAGTACCAATAGAAACCAATTTTTAAAAGCCTGGTTATTTCAATCGCAATCTTATAGTTTTAAATATACTGCCGATGGTAAAATACAAGGCTTTATTGTTTTGCGTAAAGCCTTACATGGTTATAAAATTGGTCCATTGTTCGCAAATAATTATCAAGTTGCTGAAGAGTTATTAAAAGCCGGATTGAATGTTGTTAATGGTTCCGACGTTTTTATGGATATTCCAACTGCCAATAAAAGTGCTATTGAATTAATGAAAACAATGAACACCGAAATTGTTTTTGAATGTGGGCGAATGTATTATGGAAAACCATTTGATTTACCAATTGAAAAAATCTTTGGTTTAACAAGTTTAGAATTAGGATAGCCCAACTAGGCGTAGTTTGCCATCTACGTCGTCTACTACTCGTAGCATTTGTTACAAGTAAAAAGCGTTTGCTGCAAATTACCCAAATAGCTATTGAGCATCTCTATTTAATGCCAAAATATCGTAAAACACAATCCTGGCTTGATTATTGCTCATAATTAGCTAGGAAGATACAAAATATTACAGGCTTGTTTGATGAGCAAAATGCATTAGCCAAACTAACTCAATTAGACGACCCTTTGGTATTAGTTTCTGAGCATGTTGATTTTTCATTATTTAAAGAAACGATTCTACAATTTACGGGACGAGTAGAAGCCGCTCAAAAACAAGTCAAGAGCAACTGTGCTTATTGGATTAAATAATTTGGTGTATAATATTTGCAGGTATGTACAATTAAAAAAGCTTAACTACGCCTAGGATACCTATACCCAATAGTCAATAAAATCAATACTTTTAGCCTAATAATGCACAAAATGACCTAGCAAACAAAAACAAGCAACAAAGCCTTTTTAAAAAAATTTAATTCCCAAAATGAGAGGGCATCAAAAAAGATTTTTTAGAGATGCCCATTAAATAAATAACAGAGGTAATGTTGTTGACACGAGAAATAAATATCTATAAAAGAATACTGGTAATAGTGTTCTAAAAATAAGTTACAGGTCATTTATTTTAGCTTTTTCTCCTCACAAGCAAATATATTTGATTTTTCATTTTCACCCATGAGATTTCGCATAGTTCTATTCCCGCTCTTGCTGTTCCTCTTTTCGTCTTGCCGAAAAGACATATTGCATTGGCAATCGGTGACGCAAATCGCAGTGGACAGTAATGCACAACTCAATACGGCTGTCTGGCTACCCAATGGTATTGGTATTGTAGGCGGTGGCGGGCGATTCGAAACAGGACGGGTACTCATTTCTACCGACAAAGGCAAGACTTGGCAATGGAAACAAATGCCCGACGACTCGAAAGGCTTTTTTGGTTCTTGCCTGGCTCCCGATGGAACCGTTTATTTTTCGGGCATGTACCTTCGCCTTTACTCCAGCAGCGATGCCCTATCATCATACAAATACAACTCACTGACCTACAAAGAAGAATTTATGGGTGCTATTTCTTTTGGAGAAAAAGACAAAGGCATTGGCGTTACAGCTTTAGGCATTGATTCTGGTGGGGTGGTTTTATTTGATGCTCACCACAATTTTATCTCTTTTACCCGTTTTCCATTTTCCTTGTGGGATGTCAAAATGTTTGATGCCCAAAGAGGAATAGCTGTGGGCAGTGGCGTGGTGATGAAAACAACAGATGGCGGAAAGAAATGGACTAGATTATCCGTTATTGGCGATAATTTCAACAGCATTGCTGCGTTGGACAGCAATCGTATTTTCGTGAGTGGCTTGAGTGGCTTTATTGTCAAAACATCAGATGGCGGTACTACATGGAAAAGATTGCGCAATGGCAGTAACATTGCCCTACCCCATTACCAACTTTGGGATTTATTTTTCTTGAACGAGCAAAAAGGTTATGCCGTTGGCGAAAAAGGTGTAGTGATTTATACAGACGACGGTGGTGAGCATTGGATGGAATTTGACCGTTTCACCACTCATAATCTGCGCTTTATCAGCCTTTGCCCCGATGGCCAATTGCTAACGGGCGGCGAAAATGGAACGCTGTACAGATTAGCGGTAAAATAAACGCCAATATCGCTATCTTTGCGCCCCGAAAAGCACTACAAAACATTCTGCTGCTTGCTTTTCTTCTATTTCAGTAAAAAAATAAGATGTATCAATAATGATTTCAGTACAAAATTTATCCTTACGCTATGGCAAGCGCGTGTTGTTCGAAGATGTAAATATCAAATTTACCGAAGGTAATTGCTATGGCATCATTGGTGCCAATGGTGCAGGCAAATCAACTTTTATGAAGATTTTGTCGGGAGAGATAGACCCTACTACAGGTAAGGTAGAGATATCGAAAGATATGCGCATGAGTGTGCTCAAACAAAACCACTATGAGTACGACGAAATGACCGTGCTGGAAACGGTGATGCGCGGCAATACCAAGTTGTTTGAAATAATGAGTGCTAAAGATGCACTCTATGCCAAAGAAGATTTTACCGAAGAAGATGGATTAAAAGCAGGAGAGTTAGAAGGGATCTTCGCTGAAATGGATGGTTGGAATGCCGAAAGCGATGCTGCAACATTGCTCAGCAGTTTGGGCATCAAAGAAAATTTGCATTATAAATTATTAAAAGAGCTTGATGGTAACCAAAAAGTACGTGTCTTGCTAGCACAAGCTTTATTTGGCAATCCCGACATTTTGCTATTGGATGAGCCTACCAATGACCTGGATTTACAAGCCATCGCTTGGCTTGAAAACTTCTTGGCCGATTATGACAAGATTGTATTGGTGGTATCGCATGACCGTCACTTTTTAGATACAGTGTGTACCCATGTTGCCGATATAGACTTTGGTAAGATTAATATTTTCACAGGTAACTACTCGTTTTGGTACGAGAGTAGCCAATTGTTGCTCAAACAACGTAGCGATCAAAATAAAAAGGCTGAAGATAAAATTGCAGAATTGAAAGAGTTCATCGCTCGATTCTCTGCCAATGCTTCAAAATCGAAACAAGCAACAAGCCGTAAAAAAGCTTTAGACAAAATTAAGATTGAGGATATGACTGCTTCGAACAGAAAATATCCCGCTATCCTCTTCAACAACCAAGTGCGTGAAGCAGGAGATCAAATACTAGAGGTGGACGGACTGACTAAGATATCAAGTGCTGAAGTGTTTTTTAAGAATATTAAGTTTGATCTAAAAAGAGGTCAAAAGATTGCCATTGTTTCGGAGAATAGCTTGGCCACTACCGCTTTCTACAAGATATTAATGGGCGAGGACAGCGATTTTCAAGGCACTTTTAAATGGGGCGTTACAGTAACGCCTACTTATTTACCCAATGACAATTCTGAGTTTTTTGAAGGGAAACAAGAAAACCTGGTTGATTGGTTACGTCAATTTTCGGAAGAGAAAGACGAGACATTTATTCGTGGTTTCTTGGGGCGTATGTTGTTTAGCGGGGAAGAGACTTTGAAAAAATGCAGTGTATTGAGCGGAGGCGAAAAAATGCGTTGTATGCTCAGTCGTATGATGATGTTGAAAGGAAATGTGCTTTGCATGGACGAACCAACCAACCACTTAGATTTGGAAAGCATCACAGCACTGAATAATGGCATGAAAGATTTTAAAGGTACTATTTTATTTACGACTCGCGACCACGAATTGGCGCAAACAGTTGCCGACAGGATATTAGAGATTACTCCCAATGGCTTGATAGATAGGGAAATGTCTTTTGATGAATACCTTGCAGATGTGCGAGTAAACACATTAAAAACAGAGTTGTATGGCAAATAGAATTTAACAGTTATCGGATTATGATGCCGATTTTTTTGATGTTTACTTAGTATATTTGTGATTAGGTTTTAAATTTTAAAGAAATGATATTAGCAAGTATTCACCCCCAGTTTTTGATATCAATGCCCAGCGGTGGAGAATGGGGAATTATTTTATTGGTAGTTATTGTGTTGTTTGGCGGAAAGAAAATACCAGAACTAGCGCGTGGCATTGGCAAAGGTATTCGTGAGTTTAACGATGCTAAAGAAGGCGTAAAAAGTGATATTGAATCGGGGATAAACAGCAAAGAAAGCGACAAGAAATAAATAATGCTATTTAAAAACAATGATGCAAGAACAGTATAAACTACTGCTTTTGCATCATTTCGCATCTGTACACAGGTTACTTTTTGAGCTTATAAGAGAATAGTTTACGACCCATTAATTTGATGAGTAAGGTACAATCATGCAGTACAAAAGCCTCTACATATTTTTTCTTTCATTGTTAATTTCAATAGCTACAAAAGCTCAACATTGGAAACAACTACTGCCCGGCAATAAAGCAAAGGCTGTGGCGAAGGATTTGCGTAAGGAGAAGCTCAGAATAGATTCTGCACGGGCGCATGAACAATTTTGCAAAGAAGAAGAAGCCAGAACCATTATTGCCATGGCTTTAGCCGCTACAAGAGAGCAAAGACAAAAAGCTTTGGTGCCATTGGCGGGTCAAAAAAGCTATTTTGGCGGCATGAACGAATATATGATGGAGTTCGTTCGTACTTATTTGCAATCACACAATAAAACCTTATCCGTAGTGGATGGTCGGGCAAAATCCAAATTCCCGATGATGGATAACGTACTCAAAAACAATAATCTTCCCCATCAACTCAAATACCTTGCTGTCATAGAATCGGCATTGAACAGCCAAGCCACTTCTCCTGTAGGTGCGGTTGGTCCATGGCAGTTTATGAAAGAGACAGCCCGTATGATGGGACTCACGGTAAATGGCAAGCGTGATGACCGCAAAGACTGGTTCAAAAGTACTACTGCCGCCGCTCGATACTTAAATTATCTCTACGCCGAAATGCAAGATTGGCTTTTGGTAATAGCCTCCTACAATTGTGGCCCTACTCTTGTGATGCGTGCGATTGAAAAAACCGGCAGTCGCAATTTTTGGGTATTAAAACCTTATCTGCCTCGAGAAACGCAAGGGCATGTGATGGCATTTGTGGCAACGGCATCAATCTTCGAGAACATGAAAAAATTTATCCCTTCAGGTAAAATTCCTGAAGATTTCATCATGCACCCCGAAATGGCATCTACTAAAGGAGAGGTAAAGAAAGCTAAGCCAAAACTCCTCTTTACGGAAGCAGAACTTAAAAATATGTCTATCATCTACCTCAAAGAACCACTCAGCTTTGAGGTGCTGGAGCAAGAATTACAGATTGATAAACATCTCTTAGAAAAATGGAATCCGGATTACGAATTATTTGTCATGGCTATCTATCCCGATCCTGAATATAAGTTCAGAATGCCGAAAGACAAGATTGACAGCTTTATGGAAAAAAAAGTCATCCTCTCCAAAAAATCTGAAAAATACTTTAAAGACATACTGATGTAGGCTTTGCTCCTAACTTAAAGGAGTCAACAAAGCTTCGGGATAAGTAATTTGTTCCAAATACAATCCATATCCTGGAACACTGAAATCAGCTTTGCTACAATCTTTTGATTCAATAATGGTCTTAAAATCTTGTAGCGAATATTTCCCCGATCAACTCTCAATTGGATACCTACAAGCGCTCTAACACGAGCTGTGCGTTGCTTTGTGTGCGATCCGTCCTATTAGGTAGTCTCTTTTTAGTTTTTTTGAGGGTAAGCAAATAAAAAAAAGGACACCTAATGCAGCTTTCTATTGTTCTCTTGTCTGTTTTTTACTTTTTAATTGTTTGTTATTTTTCGAGCTTTAAATCTTTTTCAAGATTTTCTATTTCGTCAACGTTATAATCTTTTATACTCAAAACTTTTCCATGTTTGACACAGACAATACCAATATTACTAATGCCAAAATATAACTTACTAAAGTTTCTATTTTTATCCAGTAATATAAATTGGCTATCGATATTATTAGCTAGTTTTTCGTCTGATAGAGGTGCTATTATCTTGACATTTACAAAACGATATTTATTAAGCATGTTTAACGATTTGACTTTACAACCATGGCAACTATTTTCATTCCAAAGAATATACTTAAACAAACTATCTTTCTCAATATAGTTATTGTCTTTTAGAACCTTCTCAAATCTTGCAGCCTCTGGGCTAATCGATTTATTGGAATTACAAGCATTACTGAACAATGCTATCAGCAGCAATATGAAACCTGTAAAACATGGTTTTACCTTCTGTTTTTTGGGTCGATTTGTGCCCAGCGATATACAATCCATCATTTGTAATAAAAGTTTTTAATGGCCAATATTTTTTTACCCCTAATAATAATTCCTTTTGTAGCTTCAAATCTTTGTCATAAACCAAAAGCGAAAATGGCATATCATAATAAGCATTCTTTTCACCTTCTTTAGTTACATATTCTCCTTTGTGCTTCAAAAAATGATACACTAAAGATTGATGTTTATCGTAAAATAAAAAGGTGAATCTTGTTTGAGCATATAAATACCTTTTTGTATAGTCGGCATCACCAAACCTTTTGTTGTCGAAAGGTTCATTCTTTTTAAAATTTGAAGTATTAATAGGGCTATATTTGAGTGCATTTTGATTAAAATCATACACTAATAACGAATCTCGATATTCGTAAGCATATAGAATCTTTGAACTATTTACTACTAACCTATTTCTACCAAGATGGGTGTAAAAATCTTGTCCAATAATATTTTCTCTATTAGGATTATACTTACCTATATACTTGATACTGTCATGGTCAATTTTGTAAAAAATATCATAGTAGCTTAGCACGTCTTGCCTTGATGGAATTGTATCGTTACTACCGGTAAATGAACGAACAGAGGTCACAATTGTATCATTCGTAATTTGTAACTCTATTCTAGTCTGGGTTGTCAAATTCGAATCAATAGAATTAATTATTGGAGAGAGGTCGTATATTTTTTGCTTTTTATTGAAACAAGTGACGAGTCTATTATCATCCAATACGTAATAAAAAGAATCTTTACTTTTTATAACAAACCCATCAAAATTGGACTCAAGAGGCGAGATGGAATCTATGCAAGAATTTGATTTTAGGTCATAATAGTAAAATAGATTTTTATCCTCGTCTAAATAAAATATCACACCTGGTTCCACTTCATAAATTTTAGAAAAGAACGAATTGTCAACAATATCATTGGGCAAAAAAAACGAATCGACTTTGTACTTATCTATTTGTTCTTGCTCAACATATTGAGGCAAATTATTATTACAAGAAGCAATAATTATTGTAACGAGTAATAGCAATATGCTATTACTCGTTATTGATTTTTTAAATTTATTAATCATATATAGCTTATGGTTGTACAGAATATTCGAGTACTATTAACGGAGCTGCATGATTAATATTGCCAACTGGACCGAGAATATAGTGCACCAAATTGGTATTAGCGTTTACTGTTTTATCAAAGTTATAATTACCAGATAATATTGCCGCTCTAATCGGTGCAAAACCTGCGTCATTAAATTCGGGAATCAACTCTAATGCTACAGTTTGATTGCTAAATAAAGTGGCAATAGTACCACCACCACCGGCTATAGCTGCATCTAAAGGTACTAGTTTGTGAGGCCTAACTACCACCTCATCTAAACAAGTTTTTTGTGAACTAGGAATACAATTATCTGTAATCCAATCATACCATTTAGTACCGCCACCTTTATTCAGAGCTCCATTGCTCTGACTAGTAGTTTTAGCTGTTTTTACTTCTTCTTTTTTACATGAAGTGAGTGCTGATGTAGCGAGCAATCCCGCTGCTACCATCATGAAACTGATTTTTTTCATTT
>JASGCQ010000009.1 GCA_030054025.1 Phycisphaerales bacterium
CCGTTCTTCTTGGTTAAGTATTTAATTTCTTCCTCTGCTGCAATCAAAATGTCTTTTGCGTATTTTTCGTCTGCCAGTTGATAAGCAACTTGTTTGCTCATAAACCTTATTACAAGTACTTTCTCGTCCACTTTGAAGGTCTTTGCAATGATTGGCAACATTTGTCGGCTTACTGGTCGCTCTCCACGCTCCAATTTGCTTAGTGTGCTTTGGTCAATGTCGAGCAATGCAGCAAGTTTTCGTAATGGCATTTCCGCCTGTTCTCTTAGCTGTCTGATGTAGTCGCCTAAATTTTCTGTTTGCATCTTGAATTATATTTCTTGACAATCGTGTCAAAAATAATAAAGTCTGTTTTATTGACCTTGAAAAAAGTCAAATTCTTTTCAACAACCTTATTGCGGGTCGGCAAAATTGGCTCTTTTGGGGTTTGCTCTGGGTCGGGTTGTGCGGTTGGGCAAACCCCAAATGTGCCAATGTGGGCAGGGATAAAATTATTTTTTAAAATGTGCGGTGGGAAAAATTTTAAAACCATTTGGGTCGGCATAAGTGTCGGCAAAGTCAGGTCGGTTTGTGTCAACTTACAGCGAAATTGTCTGCTGAATTTTGGGTCGTCTGTTGGGGTCGTGTCGGTCGTCCTACGCTTGCTGGTAACTCGTAAACATACGAAACTATTCACTTATTTATACAACTCCAAATAAGGGCTTAAAAATTTAAGGGTCAATGATTAGGTTTCAAAATGCGTAATGTATATTTTGTATTGCCAATTGCGAATTTTGTATTGCTGTTACCCAAGATAAATTTCACAATTTAGGGAGGCTATTGGACTACCCTTTCCTCCATTTTGATGCAACTAAACAAACAATATTGATAGGAACAAAAGTAGCCATCATACAAAAATATAAACAGAAAACAAAGCCAACAAAACCTAATATTGCAACCAAAAAGCACCTCCCTGTTTTCAAACCCCTATCAACTTTTGAGCAATAGCCATGCTTTCAAGGTAGCAAATGCCTTAATTTTGAATCATATCGGACAACAATAGTTTGAATACTCTTATTCGCTATTATATGTTGAGCAATGGCAAGAGATTTAAAATGGGAAAATTGTCCTTGGTCTGCAAAGCGGTTTTGAGCTGTTTAATTCAATGCTTTAACAATAGGGCATCTCTATTTAATGCAAAAAAAGAGTTTCCTTCATATCACCTTTGCCGTTGCGCTAAATTGTTGACTCGACCATAAATTAGGGTTGGGATTGGTGAATTGTTTTCAGGTTTTTCAACTAATCTTGACATACAAGCTACACTGATGAAGCCTAAGAAAAAAAATATCCTTAGACCCGTAGATGAAATGGCGTATTTGTTTTGAGCGGTTAATTAAATTTAAGAAGTAATACCTGAGATTTAGTCATATCATAGCAAAGATCCTCCATTCATCTTACTTTTGCCGCCTATGAAATCTATCCTTAGCATACTGCTTTTGGGCAGTGTACTTTTATTTGCGTGTCGTACATCTAAGAAAAACCACCCAAAATACCGAGAGGTAGATACTGTGAGCATTAGTGCTTACAATAATCCGATGAGCATCTATCGTGCTGCTGCGCCCAAACTTTGGAATATTATCCATACACGCGTTGCTTTGAGTTTTGATTATGCGGCTAAAACAGCCAATGGTCAAGAATGGGTGACTTTACAGCCTTATTTTTATCCTACGGATACACTTTGCTTGGATGCTAAAGGCATGAAAATAGAAAGTGTCACCATCGGGCAAGAAGACAAGCCGCTGAAATACACCTACGACAGTAGTCAAATTCATATTCAGCTTGATAAAAAATATACCCAATACGAGCAAGTAAAACTGGCTATCAAATATGTAGCAATGCCCTACGCACAAACTACGGGAGGCAGTGCCGCCATTACGGATGATAGAGGTTTATATTTTATCAATACCGACAACAAGATTGCTGGAAAGCCTATACAAATTTGGACACAAGGAGAAACTGAATCCAACAGCCATTGGGTACCCACGCTTGATAAACCCAATATGCGTACTACGGTGCAGTTGGAGCTTACTGTGCCTGCCCAATACAAAACTTTGAGTAATGGTGCATTGATTTCGAGCATGGATAGGGGCAGCTTGCGCACCGATATTTGGAAAATGGAACAACCAATTCAAGTATATGCCATCATGTTTGCCATTGGCGATTTTTATGTAGCTAAAGACAAATGGAGCGGCAAAGAAGTGAACTACTATGTAGAGCCCTCTTATGCACCCTATGCGCATAATATGTTTCAATATACACCCGAAATGATAGAGTATTTTTCCAATATTACAGGAGTTCCTTACCCCTGGAATAAATACAGTCAAGTAGTAGTGCGCGATTATGTGTCGGGCGCAATGGAAAATACTTCTGCCAGTTTGTTTGGTGAGTTTATGAATCAAGACCATCGTGAGTATGCCGACAAAAACCACGAAGATGTGGTGTCGCACGAACTGTTTCATCAGTGGTTTGGCGATTATGTAACAGCTGAATCTTGGAGTCACCTTACCGTCAATGAATCTTTTGCTACTTATGGCGAGTATTTGTGGCGCAAGCATAAGTATGGTTTGGCTTATGCCGACGAGTTGGCCTGGGGCGATTTGCAGCGTTACCTAGCCAATACCGACTATTCCGATCCTGTTTTGGTTCGTTATCATTATCGCGATAAAGAAGAAATGTTTGATGGTGTGAGTTATCAAAAAGGCGGCGCTACTTTACATTACCTGCATCAGCTC
The DNA here is from genome assembly GCA_030054025.1 of Phycisphaerales bacterium. Lineage (GTDB taxonomy): Bacteria > Bacteroidota > Bacteroidia > Chitinophagales > Chitinophagaceae > Rurimicrobium. The sequence continues at coordinate 2,772 of JASGCQ010000009.1, forward strand.
ATAGGCGATACTGCATTTTATCAGGCAATGAAACATTACTTGACTAAAAATGCGTTCCAATCTGCCGAGGCTACCCATTGGCGTTTAGCAGTAGAAGAGGCTACTGGTAAAGATTGGAATTGGTTTTTTAATGAGTGGTATCACCGTGCTGGACATCCAATATTGGATGTCCACTACAATTATGATGATGCAGCAAAGAAATTGAATGTTACAGTTAGCCAAAAACAAGATGATAAAATAGGCTTATATCATTTGCCTTTAAAAACAATGCTCATTTATGGGACTGAAAAAACAATTGTGGACTGGGAGATCAATAAAAAAACACAAAATTTCGGCTACGACTATAAAAATGGAATTGCCCCTGTTATAGTACCCGATGTAGTTCATGCCTTGCCGGGAGTTATCAAAGAAAATAAAACCTATAAAGAATGGTTGGTGCAAATCAATACCTGTGAAGATTTTGTAAGTCAATTGTTGGCATTGTCAAGCGTTCAAGCGAAAGATTATAACAAAGAGGATGTTCAGGCTATTTTGGATAAAGGCTTGGCCTGTAAAAACGCTGCAATAAGAGAAGCCGCATTAAGCAAAATACAGAGCATCAGTAATGAAAAATTGCGCAACAAATGGAAGTCTGATGTTATCATGATGGCAATCAACGATGGTAATAATTCGGTAAGAGCTTCGGCAATCGAAGTAGTGGGTAGTTGGAAGCTCAAAGAGCAAAAGGAAATGCTGCTTGAGGCGGTGAATGATAGCTCTTATTGGGTTGCAGGCTACGCACTGACTGCACTCTACCGCATAGACTCCGAAAGCGGTTATCTGATGGCAAAGAAGCAATTGAATGCCAAAGCCAATACAGTTTTGGATAGCAAGGCATGGGCAATAGTTGCAGATAATGCTGCTGAGGAGGATACTGTACTCTTTAAAAGCTATTGCAAGCAAAAGCCCAACGAAAGAAAGCATTTGTTGCTCGACCTCGCCGCATTTGCAACAAAAACGAATCATGAAAAAAGCTTCGTAATAGCCAATCAATTATTGTGCGATATGATTGTACAGCAGGAGAACAAAAGTCAAAGGGCTTATTATGCAGCATTGTTCGAAAGTGAGCAAGATGCCATTGCCGAATTATTAAAACGGGATAAAAAAAATAAACTTAATATGGGTAAACTTGACTACATAAAAAAAATGGTCACTCAACTCAAGGCAAATGAATTGGACAAAGAGGTGCAAAGAGTATATGAACAGATTTTGGAATAACACCAGCTTGTTTATTTGGCTTTGTGAATCCAATAAAATGGTTACCATTGTATAAAGTTTACCTAAATATCAAAGGCTTGTCTTTTCTTGTTCTTATTTTTTTATTTTTGTTGCCAATCATTTAAATAAAAAAGCATCGCTGCATGAATTATCGCAAAATCAACAACCTAACAGGGTGGTTGGCGGGGGGTATAGCCCTTATCGTCTATCTAATGACCCTCGAGCCTACTGTCAGTTTCTGGGACTGTGGAGAATTTCTTTCTTGTGCTTATAAGTTGGAGGTGGGGCACTCTCCCGGGGCTCCATTGTTTATGATGCTCCAACGTATGTTCGGTATTTTTGCCGATAAGCAACATGCCGCCATGGCAATGAATGCTTTTTCCGCCGTAGTGAGCGCGCTTACTATCTTATTCCTATTTTGGACTATCACTTACTTCGCCAAGAAGATGATGGTGGGCAATGATGTCGAAAATCCTGAAAAAAACCAAACCTTATTGATTATGGGAGCTGGTTTTGTCGGTGCAATGGTCTATACCTTTTCCGATACCTTTTGGTTTTCGGCAGTAGAAGCGGAGGTGTATGCTACTTCTTCTTTTGTAACGGCGATTTCATTTTGGGCAGCACTCAAGTGGGAGTCGGTGGCCAATGAGAGACATGCCGATAAATGGCTCTTGCTAATCGCTTACATGGTCGGTTTGTCAGTGGGCATTCACTTGCTCAATTTGTTGATTATCCCTGCTGTAGCTATTATCTATTATTTCAAACGTTACCAAGTTACCAAAACAGGTACCGTGATTGCTTTTTTAGCGGGTTGTGTGATATTGGCTTTTGTGCAATTTGGCGTATTGCAAGGGATTCCCAAGTTGGCATTTACTTTTGATAAATTGTTTGTCAATTCTTTTGGAACGCCCTTTAATATCGGAGCTATCTTCTTTGTTCTTTTGGTAGTTGCTGCCTTGGTATGGTTGTTGTTTTATGCTAAGAAAAAAGGAAACTACTTATTGCATACAGGTGTGCTTTGTATTGCCTTTATCTTCATTGGCTATTCTTGCTATATAGTTCCAGTTATTCGCTCTAAAGCCGACCCTGCTGTTGATATGACCAATCCTGACGATGCTAACCGTCTGTTGAGCTATATCAGTCGTGAACAATTCGGTTCACAACCCCTTTTATTCGGACCTGACTATAATTCACCCGTTATTAAATACGAAAAAACAGGAGATACCTATGCTGCCATGCAAAAGAATGGTAAAGACGAGTATGTAGTAGTGGGTAAAAAAGTAGAACCGACATTTGAACGTACTCGTTTCTTTCCTCGTATTTGGGAATTCAACCAACCTGAACACGCTCAGTTTTATAAACACTATCTTTCTTTGGGTGAAAATGATGAGCCAAGCTCGAAAGACAACTTAGACTTCTTCATGGGTTACCAAATGAATTGGATGTGGTTCCGCTATTTTATGTGGAATTATGCTGGTCGTCAAAACGATTTCGAAGGGCAAGGTGAAGCCAAAAATGGCAACTGGATTTCTGGTATCAAACTTATTGATAATTATCGTGTGGGCGATTTGGATAAATTGCCCGATGGCTATCGCAATAACAAAGCAAGGAATGAACTGTACTTCTTGCCACTCATCTTGGGTGTTATGGGCTTGATTTACCATTTCAATCGCGATAAAAGAAATGCTTTCGTGGTGTTCTTGCTCTTCTTCTTTACGGGAATCGCCATCGCCATCTACCTCAATATGCCGCCTGTACAACCTCGTGAGCGTGACTATGCCTTTGCAGGATCAACCTATGCCTTCGCAATATGGATAGGATTGGGTGTATTGATGTTGCAACAATTACTACGCAAAGCCATTCAAGCACCAGCAGCTTCATTTGCAGCTATAGGCTTGAGCTTGTTGGCGGCGCCTACTTTGATGGCGAGCAAAGAATGGGACGACCATGATCGCTCTAAGAAAAAATTAGCATGGGCTACTGCATACAATGCTTTGATGTCTTGCGATAGCAATGCCATCCTCTTTACATTCGGTGATAATGATACCTATCCGCTTTGGTATTTGCAAGAAATAGAAGGCGTACGTACCGATGTGCGTACCATTAATACCAGCTTGTTGGGTATTGATTGGTATATTGACCAATTGAATTATAAAGTAAACGATGCCGATGCTGTTCCTATGCTTTGGACAAAAGATAAATATATTGGTGATAGAAGTAATGTGATGTATTATATCGAAAACCCTCGCATACCTAAGGACAAATATTTTAATCTTGAGGAAATTTGTCAATTCATGGCAGATGATAATCCTGAGAATAAACAAACCATGCAGGATGGCACGGCGATTAATTATATGCCGACCAAAAATTTCCTTGTTTCTGCACCAAGTAAAGAGCAATTGGTGAAAGATGGTTTGCTTCCTGCCGCAGATACAGGTAAGGTGTCAAACGATGTTCGATTTGTAATCAACGAAGCAGCCATAGGCAGAGACAAAGTAGCAATAATGAATATTGTGGCAGGTATTGCCAAGCAAGGTTGGAAACGTCCTATTTGCTTTAACGGCGGACTGCCTGGAGATAATTCCCTCAACTTGAGCGAGTATATGCGTGCAGATGGTGTAGTACTTCGTTTGATGCCCTTTAAATATACAGATAGTGTACACATCAATACGCCAAGCCGTGATCCAGGCTTTGTAAACCTCGATAAATGTTTGAATCTATACACCAAAGTATATCAATGGGGTAATGCAGACCGTAACGATGTTTATTTTGACGAAAAAAATAAATTGATGTTCTACGCATACCGTATGGGTGCTGCCCGTGTTGCAGAAGCATTGGTGATGCAAGGTCGCAAGGATGATGCCATCAAAGTATTGGATCGAGTGATGGAAGGCATTACCGAAAAGAGCATGCAATACGATCGTTTTTGCGTCCTGATTGCAGACGCCTATACCAATGCAGGTGCTAAAGAAAAAGGTAAAAATCTGGCATTGAAGATTGCTAAAAACTCGGAGGATGACATCAATTGGGTACTTGGTTTGAGAGACGACCTTAAAGAAAATAATGTACAAACCATTAGAGAAGATGTTACATTAATCTATCAAATGGCACAGAATATGCGCATATTAGGCGATACAGCTACAAGCAAGATTCTGGAAGATAAGGCGACTGCTTTAGCTCAAAAAGTGCAAGCCAATATGGGTTCTATGATGCCCCGGCAGTAAAGATAAATTTATCAGCCACAATAAAGAAAGCCAAAACAAATTTGTTTTGGCTTTCTTTATTGTGTTTCTTATTTTGATTTAAGTTTCCTCAGTCGCCGGTGGCTGCTACATTTCTTTATTTAATCCTTAAATTTGTTTCAAAGAATCTTTCTCTAGTCTTTATGAAATATAGTTTTACGCAGCCCAATAGTGAAGGTTCATTGTTTATGTTGTTATCTGCAAAGCAGTTTGAACAAAACTATTTTCAGAAAAAAAAAGGATTCACTTTTCACACCATAGCATGGAATCGGGGAGCAAGGCAAACGATAACAATAGATGAAATTCAATATTCTTTTGAACCTAATGCAGTTTTGCCTCTGATGATGAATCAGTCTTTTTGTTTTGAAGATGCAACAGATATTGTAGTATGGCAATTTAACCGAGAGTTTTATTGTATTGTCAATCATGATGCAGAAGTTGGTTGTGTCGGTTTTTTATTTTTTGGACCATCTCGAACGATGTTTGTACAATTGGATGCAGAGCAAAGGGATAAAATGGAAAAAATGCTAACCTTATTTGAAGAAGAATTTAATTCTGAGGAAGAGATAAAATCCGAAATGCTTCGAATGCTATTGGTTAGACTAATTATATTGCTAACAAGGTTGGCAAAAAAACAATACCTCCCTATTGATCCGAATGATGAAAAATTAAACTTGATAAGGCAATACAATTTACTCGTTGAAATTCATTTTAGGAAAGAAAGGCAAGTGCAGTTTTATGCAAGTATGCTCAACAAGTCTCCTAAAACAGTATCTAATTTATTTGGAATGTACTGCAAAAAGTCGCCATTAGAAATTATCCACGACCGTGTGATTGCAGAAGCAAAGAGGTTGTTTTATTATACAGATAAATCAGTAAAAGAAATTGCTAACGATTTGGGCTTTGAGGACGCAGCTCATTTTAGTAAATTTTTCAAAAGGATCACCACGATTAATCCTTCGAGCCTAAAAAGAATGACTACTTAGTAATATTAGGGAAGAATTGACTGCTTATCGGGAAGAATTGACATTTTTTGCAAGTAACCAAGATTACATCTTTGCGTTGTTGTTAAAACACAACTCATAAAATGAAAATACTAGCCCCAATATCAGCCTCTATAATCCTATTATTTATTGCTCAAACTCTAAGTGCACAGGTTGTCAAGAAAATCGTAGTAGAACATTTTACAAATACTAATTGTAGTGTTTGCGGATCTCGAAATCCAAGTTTTTATACTAACCTGACAAGTCAGGCTAATTTTGTGCATTTAGCGGTACACCCAAGTGCGCCGTACAGTGATTGTAAATTGTCCTTGCAAAATTCTTTAGCTAATGATGAGCGTACAAAATATTATGGGGTATATGGCAGCACGCCCCGACTCGTGATTAATGGAGCAGTAATTTCCTCTTCAGCAAGCTATTCGGATTCTATATTATTTACTCCATACAAATCTCTATTGTCGCCCGCAACTATTCGTATTGTGCAGAAAAAATTTGCTGCGGATTCAATCCGTTCTTCAGTGATTATCAAAACAGAAGCAACTCATTCGTTGGGTAGCCTTTCCTTATTTGTCGCTTTGGCGGAAGATACCGTTTTCTATATCGGCAGGAACGGAGAAACGAAACATTTTGATGTATTTAGAAAATCTTTGACAGCAACTATTGGCAATTCATTTACCCTTCCTGCCAAGGTTGGAGACTCTGTTGTTCTTAGCTTTTCTTCTGATATCAATAGTATTTGGGATTTTAATAGAATCTATACGATGGCTATTTTACAAGAAACAAGCACAAAAAGTTTGGTTCAAGCTGAAGTGTCAAATGCCAAAGATGGATTGGGTACAACGGCTATTCGGAGTTTCTCCCAATTAAAAGCATCAATTTATCCCAACCCTTCTGATGAAATAATTACTATTCGTATGGAAGACGATAAGGAGTCTGTCATTTCTCTATTGGACATGAACGGTAAACTCCTTCGTCAGTATCATAAAGTAATAGCTGAGATAAACATCAATATTGCAGCATTGCAGCCTGCCATATATTTTATTCAGATTAAAAATGATAAAGGCTCATTTGTACAACAATTTATAAAACAATAATCCAATAACAATAATCAACTTCAAATGAAAAAAATACTTTTGGTGATAGCATTTAATTTGCTATTCATAGTTGTTACAATTGCTCAAACAGCTATTCGTACAAAACAATTCAATGCCGAAAAAGGATTGGCTATTCAAGGTTACGACCCTGTCGCCTATTTCCTACAGAACAAAGCAATCAAGGGAGAAAAGCAATTTGCTGTCAATGCGGAAGGGATTACCTATTATTTTTCATCCGAAGCAAACAAAAATCTTTTCTTAAAGGATTATCGTAAATATGAACCACAGTACGGTGGGTGGTGTGCTTATGCAATGGGAGCAACGGGAGAGAAGGTAGAGGTGGATCCTAAAACATTCAAAATAAAAGACTCCAAACTGTATCTTTTTTATCATAGCTGGACGAACAATACATTGCCCAAGTGGAATACAGATGAGCAAAGTCTTAAAACAAAAGCAGATAAAAATTGGCTAAGTATTTTTCATTAATTCATCAAAAAATTTTCGGTATGACAATCAAAAAAATATTCTCTTTATTGTGTCGAGTACTTGCTGCATTGATACTCTTGCAAACACTGTTCTTCAAATTTACGGCAGATCCCGAATCTGTGGAGCTATTTACGAAACTTGGAGTAGAGCCATGGGGGCGTATTGGCACAGGTATAATTGAGTTGATCACAGGAATATTATTACTGATTCCTGCCACCGCATTCCTCGGTGCATTCTTGGGCATGGGGGTAATGGCAGGAGCAATACTGTCGCACTTAACCGTGATTGGTATAGAATCCCAAAGTGATGGAGGCCAATTATTTTTTATGGCGATACTGGTTTTTGTTTTATGTATTGTAATTCAATTTTTATATCTACAACAAGGAAAAGCACTATTAAATCGTTTTTTTCGAAAAAATAAACTATGACTAAAACAATCATTTTTTCATTTTCAATCTTATTTAGTCAACAACTTGCTGCGCAAGGTTGTAGTGACGCTGGTTTTTGTACGATTGGAAGTTTTCGCAATCATTCATCAGCACAAAGAGACTCCTTGAAACAAAAATTTACAGTTTTATTGGGCAATGGTATAGGCGATGAATGCGTTTATGTTATGACACCCAGTTTTCAATATGATAATCGCTTGACAGAGCAATGGTCGCTGCAAGCAAAAGTTACTACAAATTTTGCATCCGGAAACTTAGCTAGTTTATCCGGATTGGGAGATCTTTATTTGGCTAGTTCATATATGCTCAAAAGCAAAGCTAAATGGAAATATACCCTGACAGCGGCATTTAAGATTCCATTGAACTCGGGCGATTTGAAGGTTAATAGTAAGCCGCTGCCTATGTTGTATCAAAGCAGCTTGGGTACCTTTGATTTTATAGGAGGCCTTACGCTCTCTAATAGCCATTGGGTGATTTCTGCCGCCATACAACAGCCATTGACTGGAGCAAATAAAAATACATTTTTGCCCTCAAAATGGACTGCTACAGAAGCTCAAAAGTATATACCATCGAATGCTTTTAAGCGCAAAACTGATGGGTTAATCAAAGCAACCTATCGTTTTAAAAGCGCTAAAAAATGGGATATAAGTGCAGGTGTTTTAGCCATTTATCATTTTGGTAAGGATGCCTATACTGATGCAACGGATAAAGTTGTTGAACTTAATGGCTCTGATGGGCTCACCTTAAATGCAACATCAATTTTTTATTATACCATAAACCCTAAAATGTTATTGGGGCTCAGTGTAGCTGCTCCCTTTGTTGTTAGAGAGATAAGGCCCGATGGCTTAACAAGGGCTTTTGTATTGTCTCCTGAATTTGTATTTAAATTTTAAAAGAATAAGTATGATTTTTTTGCAATTGACACAACAATTGATGTCTTTAAAAGAACTGTTATCAAAGCTTAGGCATGACCAATACGTTGCTAAAATCAATCACCTTGGCAATGCAAGCATAGGGGGGCATACTCGGCATATTATAGAATTATTACAGTGTACAATCAACGGGTATTATACCAGTGAGGTAGATTATTTGAATCGTGTGCGTGATATTGAGCTGGAGTGCAATTTGAATTTGGCACAAGAGAAATTGGCAAGCATCGCTTCAAATATCCCTCTTGAGGATAAATCGTTACGATTGACTACTGAAAGAATGGAGGGAATAAGCGCACAGGAAGTGATAAGTACTTACTATAGAGAAATCGTGTATAATGTTGAGCATATCATTCATCATCTTGCTTTGATAAAGGTAGCTTTGGTAGATATGAATTTGAGTATTGTCGATCATAATTTTGGAATGGCGTATTCAACCTTAAAATACAAAGAACAGCTGATGCAATAATTTTCAAGAATGTGTACCCTAATTTATATCCCAAGCATTACAGGCGCTTATTTCGCTTCTCTAAGAGATGAGAACCCCCAAAGGTTAAAATCAAGTATTCCAGTAACGACCGAAAAAAATGGAATGAAATTTTTGTCTCCATTAGACCCTCTTGGTGGTGGTACCTGGATTGGAGTCAATACGAAAAGCTGCGTTATAATTCTTTTAAATGGAGCGTTTGAAAATCACAAAAGAAAAAGTGATTATTCCAAAAGTAGGGGTTTAATTGTGACAGAACTTTTAGCAACAGAAATGCCTGTTGTAGAATGGAGTTTGATGGATTTGGATCATATCGAACCATTTACTTTGCTCGTGTGGACCGAAGAAAAGCTATTTCAATTAGTATGGGATGGCAAAGAAAAGCATCGGATTTTAAAAGATCAGAGACAAGCCCATATTTGGTCTTCGTCCACACTATACGACATTGAAGCAAAAACAATCAGAGAAGAATGTTTTCAAAATTGGATTGCCATGAATCCTCCTGTATCGAAATTGACTGTCCTCAATTTTTTCAAATCTTTTAACGATAATAAAATTGGATTTATCATGAATCGAAATGGAGTTGTACAAACGCTAAGTTATTCGTTTGTTGCATTGCATCATCATAGTGCAGAGATGGACTATTACGATTTTCAGAGCTATACTCATCATCAAAAAAAACTGCAATTTTCCTCTTCTCTGCTAAACAATTGTTTCTTGAACCGCCAATAATTTGATTGAACTATGAACCTTAATATTAGAATATTTTTCATAAGGATGTTGCATTGGGAATACTGGCCTATGTGGGTTGTATATTTCCCCTCAAGTTTTTATTATTTGTATTTATCTATTAAGGCAAAATCATTTTTTTTCTTTTCGGCTGCAAATCCAACAATAGAAACCGGAGGGATGTTTTTTGAAAGCAAATGGGATGTATTTAAACTCATTCCCAAACAATATTATCCCCAAACCATATTTATTGTGCCAGAACAAACCGTCGAATCTATTGCCTGCGAATTGAAGACGGTAAATATTCATTTCCCTTTTATCGCAAAGCCCGATAGAGGAGAGCGAGGTTGGGCAGTGAAAATTATCCATTCAATGGAAGAATTAGAAGAGTACAGGAAAAAAGTAAAAGTTTCTTTTCTTATTCAAGAATTAGTGCAATCGCCATTGGAGTTGAGCATTTTTTACTATCGCCATCCATTTAGCCAAACGGGCAAAATAACTTCTGTTACCCTTAAAAAACTATTGACAGTAGTTGGAGATGGGCATTCAACGTTAAGAGAATTAATTTTAAGAAGTGATAGAGCAACGCTTCAGTTGGCAAAATTGATAAGCAATAATGCGATAGATTTGAATCAAGTATTGAACAATCAAGAAGAATTAATACTTGTGCCTTATGGCAATCATGTAAGGGGTGCTATGTTTTTAGATTATACTCATATTGTTGATGAACAATTGGCCAAGACATTTGATACTATCTGTAAACAGATTGACGGTTTTTATTTTGGAAGGTTTGATTTGCGTTGTACTTCTATTGAAGAACTTAAACAAGGGAAGAATATTTCGATACTTGAATTGAATGGTTCTGGTGCAGAGCCAGCTCATATATATCAGCCAAATTTTTCATTTTTTAAGGCACAAGCAGTGATTGCTCGTCATTATAAAATGATGTATGAGGCGGCAATGGCGAACAAGGGAAGGGGTATTCACTTTATGAGTTTTGATGCAATGAGAGAAACAAAAAAATTAGAAACTGTTTATAAAAAATTAGTACTGGGTATATGAGTATTATAGGTATTCCAATTGGGTTTTATGGATATTTATTTCCTGGCAATATCAATTTAATGGTGTTGCATCTCTATTCAGAAAAGCGCTATCGGTTTTTATTATTTATTTTTATATTGGCTGTTTTCTTTGAGAGTAGCTACTGTTTTTTTTCTCTTTATTTTCTCTCTTGTTTTAATACCAATTCATACTGGCTAACTTATCTCAGGCATTTTGGTTATATCTTGACTTTTCTTATGGGGTTTTGGATGCTCTTCGACAAAAAACATAACTACAAAGATAAAGGCACTATTTATCGAGGCTTCATCAGTATTATTATTCATCCTCAGCAAATTCCCTTTTGGTTATTGGTTGGTGTTTTGTTTCAAGATATTATTTTTAAACCATTAAGTTTCGGGAGCTTGTTGCAATTTGTGCTGTTTAATGCCATAGGCACGCTTTTAATACTGTTGTGTTATGCCTTATTGGGTAAAAAGTTGTTAGATTTTATTAAATTGAACATCACTCAAATCACTAAAATTATCGGGCTTTCTTATATTTTAATTTCACTTGCGTACCTTCTTAAAACACTATAAATTTACAAACATGATCTACGAATTCAATTCGTTTAGAGGCATTAAACATATATTGCTGCTCTATATTACCATGTTCTTAGTGTCGACTAGTAGTAGTTGTATTGCTCAAAACACAGAAAAAAAATCAAAAAAGATAAGCACACCAACTTCGAACATGAAACTAAATCAATTGACAGACGATGAAAAAAGTGTCATTCTTGCCAAGGGAACTGAACGGGCTTTTACGGGCGAGTACACCGACAATTTTGAGAAAGGAACTTATTTCTGTAAACAGTGCAATGCTCCTTTATATTATTCCGATGCTAAATTCCATTCCGGTTGTGGTTGGCCTAGTTTTGATGATGAGATAAAAAATGCGGTTCGCAAAACCCCTGACGCAGACGGTCGTAGAACAGAGATAACTTGCAACAAATGCAGTGCTCACTTAGGGCATGTCTTTTATGGTGAAGGGCTCACCGAAAAGAATACCAGGCATTGTGTCAATTCTATTTCTATGGTTTTTGTTTCGGCCTCTAAAACGCCCCAAACATCAAAAGCAATTTTTGCAGGAGGTTGCTTTTGGGGAGTTGAATATTATTTTCAAAATGCGAAAGGAGTTGTCAGTACTCAAGTAGGTTATACCGGAGGTAAGAAAGAAAATCCAAGCTATCGAGAAGTATGTAGCCATAGTACAGGGCATTACGAAGCAATTGAGATTACTTATGACCCTAAACAAACAAGCTACGAAGAATTGACAAAACTTTTTTTTGAAATCCATGATCCCACCCAAGTGGATGGTCAAGGAAATGATATCGGACAGCAATACCTGTCTGTTGTTTTTTATCTAAATGAGGAACAAAAAACAATAACATTAAAGCTCATGGATATACTGAATAAAAAGGGTTATAAAGTAGCCACAAAATTATTACCCGCTACCAAATTTTGGTCCGCAGAAGGGTATCATCAAAATTACTATGAGAAAGAAGGTGGTACGCCCTACTGTCATAGGCGTGTCTCTCGATTTTAAAATCGGCTGTTACAATCCATTAACAAAGATTGTATTTTATCTTTGTCAGATACTATCGCATCTGCGAGATTGATTTTCCAATCAATACCAAGGCTGGGGTCATTGTAAAATACCCCACCTTCATTTTCTTTGCTATAAAAGTTGTCGCATTTATAAAATACTTCGGCACTATCGCTGAGTACCGAATAGCCATGCGCAAAACCTCGGGGAACAAGGAACTGACGTTTGTTTTCATCACTGAGTTCGATGCCATACCATTGCTTGTAAGTAGCACTATCCTTACGCAAATCAACCACCACATCCCAAATGCTACCTTGCAGACAACGCAAAAGCTTACTTTGGGCAATTGGCTCGTTTTGATAATGTAGTCCACGCAAGACGTTTTTTACCGATCGGGCTTGGTTGTCTTGTACAAATTTGTACTTAAAGCCCGTTTCTTTTTCAAAAACCTGTTCATTAAAGCTCTCAAAAAAATAACCTCTTTCGTCGCCAAAGATGCGCGGCTCAAGGATGAGTAACCCTTCGAATGGGGTAGTGATAACGTTCATTTATTTGCTGAGTTGGTCAATAATTTGATTCACGTTTTCCGAAATGTATTGCAATTCGGCTTCTGTAAGCTCGGTGTGGATGGGTAAAGAAATCACACAGGTATTGAGGAAATCGGTAACTGGTAAATCGTAGGAGGCACCTCCAAATTCTGCCAACATCTTTTGCTTGTGGCTTGATACCGGATAATAAATCATGGAAGGAATGCCCTTTTCTGCCAATAGCTCTTGCACTTTGTCTCGGTTTACATTCTTTACTTGCAGCGTATATTGGTGAAAAACATGCAGGTTATAAGGCGCACGAAACGGAGTAATGATATTCGGGTTGTTTTTAAAAGCATTGTCGTAATAATCGGCAGCCGAACGGCGGGCATCGCAATAAGCATCCAGCTTGCGCAATTTGATACGCAATAGTGCTGCTTGTATCGAGTCGAGGCGGCTGTTACAACCCACCATATCGTGGTAATAACGAACTTTTTGTCCGTGGTTGGCTATCATGGCTAATTTTTCAGCAAGGGCATCATCATTGGTAAACATTGCCCCACCATCACCATAGCAACCCAAATTTTTAGAAGGAAAAAAGGAGGTGCAACCAATGGTGCCTATTGCTCCTGTTTTCTTTTTGCTGCCATCGGCAAAAGTATAAGTGCCTCCAATAGCTTGTGCATTATCTTCGATTATGGGAATGTTTTTTTCTTTTCCCAGTGCTAATAGCGGTTCCATATCTACGCATTGACCATACAGATGAACGGGAATAATTGCTTTTGTTTTGTCTGTAATGGCATTACGAACTGAATCTAAATTCATCGTAAATGTATCGGCATCTACATCCACAAATACGGGCTTGAGGCGTAGCAAAGCGACCACCTCTACTGTAGCGATATAGGTAAATGAAGGCGTTATGACCTCGTCGCCCGGTTGCAAGCCCAAAGCCATTAAGGCTATTTGTAGTGCATCAGTACCATTGGCGCAAGGAATCACGTGTTTTACACCCAAATAGGCAGCTAATTCTGTCGAGAAGTTTTTGACTTCGGGACCGTTGATAAAAGCCGTGCTGCTCAATACATTGAGTATCGCTTCGTCCACTTCTGATTTGATATTGAGATATTGGCGTTTGAGATCCACCATTTGTAATCCTTGCATAAGTATCTTTTTCGGACTGCAAACTTAAATCTTAGCACCCATATATCAACCAATTTGTACAAATTATCGCTTAATAGTTTTATTTTTTCTGTACGTTTGGTGGCTCAACCCCCAAGCAATTGAATTTTAAAACGCACGCATTGGGTACGATATGGACAATAGTTTTTTTTGTCATTTCGTTTGCCAAAACAATAGTCCTTACCCCTTTGATGCTGATTCATTGGGGGCAAGAGCTTTTTTGTTTTTGGGCTATCATACTCTCTGCTCGGGCTATTGTCTTATTTTTGTCTGATGGATATTTGCGTTATGTAGTCAATCAGTATAATCTGTTGTATCATACCGATAAAGCTACAGCTACTCGTGTTTTGAATGCAGGCATTTCTTTTTTAGTCATTCTCTCTCTGTTTTTGTGTACTACAATAGCTCTTGCTTTTTTAATCTTTCCTGCACTCAAATCTTTTGTTTTTGATACCGACAACAGTTTGTTTTCCTTTTTACCCATTTGCCTTATTGCCTACCTACTGGCAGCCAGTGTTCAGAATGTACAAAGGCTATATGCTGCTACCAAAGAAGTGAACGGCTTGGTATGGCACAATATGGTATTGGAAGTGCTGTTGATTATATGCGAGTTGCTCACTCTTTCATTACTTATTCTACGAGAATATAATTTTAAAGTAGTCGTCCTTGCCGATACTGGTATTATTGCTTTAGTGGCAATCATGTATAGTGTTCATTTGCACAAGCAATACCCCTTATTTGCCCTATTTGCTCCTCAAACAATCAGAGATGGGGTCGCTCAATTTAATAAAGCAAGAAAATTATATGCCAGTAATTTTTTCGAAAAATTGACCACAGACGGTTTGGTATTGTTGCTTTCCTTTTTTCGTTTCGATAAAGCTGCTATTGCTCTTTTTACTACTGTGCGTACCATTGTCAATACGTCGCTCTTGGCACAAAATCTCCTGCTCAATACCTATACGCCCGGATTGCAAAAACAAATCGCATTGCGCAGTAGCTCCTCTTTAGAGCAATTGTTATCGTTCATTAGGTTGAGGCTTGGATTGATTTTCTGTTTGGGTATTCTATGTTGTTTGCCCATCTATCAGCCTCTTTTCGACTATTGGACTAAGGGTAAAGTCGTTTTCGACAAATATTTTATGACCACGATGCTCATCATGGCAGTATTCAATTTGTATGGCTTGAGTATCACTTTTATACTCAAAGGAGTCAACGCCTTGTCGCAATTGTTGCGTTTGATGCTGTTAAAAACAGTGCTGTTACTGATTGGCTTTGTATGGGCGCGACAAGATATATTGAACATCGCCATTGTATTGGCTCTGGTCGAATTATTGAGCAGTATTTTTATATTGCCCATGTTGCTCAATGCCTACAGGGTGCAACATCAGCTTCGCATCAGCATATCCAAATATTATCTCCAATTTGCTCCTTATCTACTCACGATACTCTTATTGTTGGTCTATATCATGGGTAGCTATTTATTCGATTTTAAACTTGATTTATAGGTATGAAAATTATCTCTTACAACCTCAACGGCATTCGTGCCGCCATGAAAAAGGGCTTTGCCGAATGGCTTGCCGAAGAAAATCCTGACATCATTGCCCTGCAAGAAACTAAAGCCACCGAAGATGCGGTAGATACATTGCCTCTACTCAAGTTGGGCTACGAATTGCTTTGGTTTTCGGCTGAAAAAAAAGGCTATAGTGGCGTAGCGGTTTTTACCAAAATAAAACCCAAGCAAGTACATTACGGCAACCAATATGAGCAGAGCAATTCTGAAGGTCGTGTTATCCGTATCGACTTTGAAGATTTTAGTTTAGTGAATGCATACTTCCCAAGTGGTACCAGTGGCGAATTGCGCCAAACCTATAAATACCAATGGCTCGACGAATTTTATACCTACATCAACGAATTGAAGAAAGAACAGCCTAATCTAGTGATTTGTGGCGATTATAATATTTGTCACAAAGCCATAGATATCCACGACCCCGTAAGTAACAAAAATAGCAGTGGTTTCTTGCCCGAAGAGCGCACTTGGATGGACAAATGGTTTGACAGCGGATTGGTAGATGTTTTCCGTGTATTCAACCAAAATCCGAACGAGTACAGTTGGTGGAGCCTGCGTGCCGCCTCGCGCGAGCGCAATAAAGGTTGGCGTATTGATTACATCAGCGTTACTGAGCCTTTGAAAGAAAAACTTAAAGCAGCTGCTATTTTGCAACAAGTCAAACATTCCGACCATTGTCCGGTGAGGGTGGAGATTGGGTTTTAAAAGATGAATAGATTAATGCATGATAATGGTTTTAAAAAATAAGTATTTTGTTAATAATGGAGAGTATCATCAAGATCTAATACAGAGAGGGTGAATAGCTTTTTACTAATAAAATAATTCAGAAAACGTTGTCTTAATAAATAAAATGGACCAATAGCATTTTTCGTATTAACTTGCCGCTATGGCTAGTCTTCCATTTTTTTATCAAGATACCAAGCTGGAAAAAGGCGCAATTTTACACTTGTCGGATGATACTGCAAAACATATTGTTCAGGTTTTAAGAAAGCGTGAATCGGAGCAAATTATCGTCAATAATGGGCGAGGTGATAGTGCTGTAGCTATATTGAGTACTGTTGATAAGAAAAAATGTATCGTAAAAATCCAAGAAATTACCCAACATCAGCCGCCTTTAATGGGGCTGCATCTCTGTGTCGGATTTACCAAAAACACCAGTAGAAATGAGTGGCTTCTCGAAAAAGCTACAGAATTAGGTGTTCGGAGCATCACACCCATACAAGCCTCGAGAACTGAAAAGGAAAAACATCGAGTGGATCGTTGGCAAAACATCATGATTTCCGCAATGTTACAATCGCAACAATACTTCTTGCCTGAACTCAAGACCGCAAGCAAATTAGATGATATTTTTAAAGCGCATACAGCTACGCCTCAAAAACTGATTGCTCATTGCGCTTCCGAACTGGAACGTAGTACTATTGCAAGGGCTATGGTTGCAAGGCAAGAAACTTTGTTTTTGATAGGACCCGAGGGTGATTTCACGGTTGAAGAAATCAATTTATGTTTGCAAAAGGGCTTTAAAGCGATTAGCCTTTGCGCGCAAAGACTAAGAACGGAAACGGCCGCCATGGCTGTTTGTGCTTATTTTAATTTATTGAATCATGAATAGTACACCTTATATAAAATTATTCATTTTCATGTTGAGCTTTTACCTTGCCTCTGCTGCAAAAGCTCAAAATATGAAAATGGCATTATTGGTCTATAATGGCGGTGGCGACTGGTATGCCAACCCAACGTCTCTAAAAAATCTTGCTCAATTTTGTAACCAACAATTACAAACTAGGTTTGACAGCAAAGAGGCCCAAGTAGAAGTAGGAAGCCCCGACCTATTCAATTATGCTTTTGTACACATGACGGGGCATGGGCGTTGGGTACTCAGCGATGCCGAAGCTACAAATTTACGCACCTATTTAGAAGCCGGTGGTTTTTTACATATTGACGATAATTATGGTTTAGACGAATATGTTCGCCCTGCACTCAAAAAAGCATTTCCCGAATTGAGCTTGGTAGAACTACCTTTTAACCACCCTATCTATCATCAAAAATTCAATTTTACCAACGGGCTACCCAAAATCCATGAACATGACAACAAAGCTCCTAAGGGATTTGGGTTGATTTATAAAGGTCGGCTAGTTTGTTTTTACAGTGTAGAAACCGATTTGGGCGATGGATGGGAAGATGCTGACGTCCACAATGACAATCTGGAAACACACCTTGCAGCCCTACAAATGGGTGCCAATATTATTCAATATATTTTTAAATAATTGTGCCTTTTAAGAAAATAACCGACCAAGATATTCAATATTTCCGCCACTTATTAGGTGCTGATAAAGTATTGACCGATGCAGAACAAATTAGCCGTTGCGCCTCTGACCATACAGAAGATTTTGAGTATAAGCCTGAGCTTGTCATACAGCCAACAAGCCCCGAAGATGTGAGCAGAGTCATGCGCTATTGTTATGAGCACAATATTTGTGTCACACCTCGAGGAGCAGGTACAGGCTTGAGTGGAGGTGCATTAGCAATATTCGGAGGTATATCCTTGGATATGCGCAAGATGAATAAAATCGTCAATTTGGATACTGAAAATTTTCAAATCACTGTTGAACCCAGCATGATAACGGAAGAATTGCAAAATGCAGTGAAAGAAAAGGGTTTGTTTTATCCGCCCGACCCTGCCAGTAAAGGCTCTTGTTTTATCGGCGGAAACATTGCAGAAAATTCGGGTGGGCCTAAAGCGGTAAAATATGGCGTAGTAAAAGATTATGTATTGAACCTCGAGGTGGTATTGCCTAATGGAGATATTATGTGGACAGGTGCCAATGTACTGAAAAATGCCACAGGGTATAATCTTACGCAATTAGTAGTAGGGAGCGAAGGTACTCTTTGTGTAGTTACTAAAATTGTATTGCGCTTAATACCTGCAGTAAAAAACGATTTGTTGTTGCTTGTGCCCTTTCGCAAAGCAAGCGAAGCCTGTAAAGCAGTAAATGCTATTTGCCTTGCTGGCATCACTCCTTCTGCCTTAGAGTTTATGGAACGCGACGCTTTGGAATGCGCCATCAAGTATTACCAATCCTCTGTAGTAAGTCTTGCTGATGATATTCAGGCGCATTTGCTCATCGAGCTAGACGGCAACTATATGGAGCAGCTGCTAAAAGAAGCTGAAGAAATTGATACTATAGTGCAACAGTTTGATATTGGAGCAATACTCATTGCTGAAAGCGCAGAGCAAAAACTAAGTCTTTGGAAACTCAGACGCATCGTAGGTGAAGCTGTGAAAGGCAATTCTATTTACAAAGAAGAAGACACCGTAGTGCCTCGTGCTTATTTACCCCAATTGTTGGACAGTGTAAAAAGTATTGGAAAGAAATATGGTTTCCACTCTGTTTGTTACGGACATGCAGGCGATGGCAATTTGCATGTCAATATTGTAAAAGGATCTATGAGTGATGATGACTGGAACAATAAATTACCCTTAGGTATCCGCGAATTATTTACAGAAGTAGTAAAGCTCGGAGGAACCCTATCTGGCGAACACGGCATAGGCTTGGTACAAAAAGGCTATATGGACATTGCTTTTTCTCAACAACAGTTACAACTTATGAAATCTATCAAAACGATTTTTGACCCTAAGGGTATCCTGAATCCAGGCAAAATTTTTATTGACTAACCTTGAAATAAATGAAACCCAAAAACGGAATTAAATCTTGGGCAGAAGATGATAGACCAAGAGAAAAATTACTGACGAAAGGCGCATCAGCACTCAGCAATACAGAGCTATTGGCGATACTTATAGGGAGCGGAACAAAACAAAAATCTGCTGTAGATTTATCGCGCGAACTACTGGCTATAGCCAATAACAATCTAAATGAATTTGGGAAATTAAGGCTTGGCGAATTGCAGCAGATAAAAGGTATCGGAGAGGCCAAAGCAATTACTATTGCAGCAACTATGGAGCTCGGACGGCGGAGACAAATAGGCTCTGTATTAGATAAAGAATTCATTAAAGGTCCCGAAGAAGCCGCAGCACTATTGTTGCCCCTCATGCAAGATTTGAACCACGAAATATTTTGTGTTCTTTATCTTAATAATGCACAACTACTGATTAAACATGAATTAATTAGTAGTGGCGGACTTACAGCTACAGTTGTAGATATTCGAATGATTCTAAAAAATGCTTTGCTGCGCAATGCCTCAAAAATAATTGTTGCACACAATCATCCTTCGGGTAATAAAAAACCCAGCGAAGCAGATAAGAAACTGACTCATAAACTAAAAGATGCCGCCGCACAAATGGATATACAGTTGGTTGATCATATCCTTATTGCGGGAAATAGCTTCGTTAGTTTTGCAGATGAAGGATTAATGTAATATCAACAAGATTTCAACACTCATAACATGAGTCTGTTTAGTGGCTTTTTATTTCTTAACTTGCAGCACTTATTTCTTCAAAATCATAGGCACATTTCAGCATGCTCAAAATAGGCATCTTCGGGGCAGGACACCTCGGTAAAATACACATTCAACAATGGAAAGAGATTGCAGAGATTGAATTGGTTGGTTTTTTTGACCCTAATGACGAAAATGCTCAATCTGCAATAGAACAATACGCTGTAAAGAGATATACTAATGCTCAAGAATTGCTCGAAGCCTGTAATGCTGTTGATATTGTCACCACCACAACTACCCATTACGAGATTGCCAAATCAGCCTTGCTTCTGGGTAAACATATTTTTGTTGAAAAGCCTTTTACCAATACCCTTGCAGAGGCACAAGAATTGATTAAACTGGTAAAAGAAGCCAATGTAAAATGCCAGATAGGGCATGTAGAACGTTTCAACCCTGCATTATTGGCATTAGGCGATTTAGATATCCAGCCTATGTTTATAGAGTCGCACCGCTTGGCCACTTTCAATCCCAGAGGAACTGATGTATCTGTTATTTTAGACTTGATGATTCATGACATTGACATCATATTGCATTTAGTAAAATCTCCTGTAAAACGCATATCGGCAAGTGGAGTAGCGGTAATGAGCGAAACTCCAGACATTGCAAACGCCCGTATCGAATTTGATAATGGGTGTGTTGCCAATCTTACGAGTAGCAGAATCTCGCTTAAACGCATGAGAAAAATGCGCCTATTTCAACGTGATGCCTATATAAGCGTTGATTTTTTGGACAAAAAAACAGAAATCATCAAACTAAGTGCTCCAGAAAATCACCCAAAAGGTCTCTTGGATGTACCACTAGAAATGGCGAATGGAGAAAAGAAAATCTTAACTATCAATATGCCTGAAGTGCCTGTAGTTAATTCAATACGTATGGAACTATTGGGATTTACGAACGCAATTCTACACAATCAAACCGTCAAAGTCACTGCCTTCGATGGCTATCAAGCAATGGAGGTAGCTCATTTAATTTTGAAAAAAATGAGTTTACACCACAAAATGCACAATGAATAACCAAGCAGAACGTTATATTATCGCAGAGTCACAACTACCATTTTCAAATGATTAAAAAAATACACTTATCACTTATTGTCTTATTCGCATTTTCAGGGTGTAATTTGATTAACCCCAAAGAACAAACTCCGACTTATATTCATCTTGAGCCTTTTACTTTTAGTAACCCCGACTCTAATATAACAGGTAGTTCTTCTCACGATATACCCTCCGCAAAGATTACTATTGACGACAAGACTATCGGCACTTTCGATTTACCTTGCACAGTACCAGTAATTATGTCGCAAACAGGTAAGTTAAGCGTCATACCGATGGTTACTAATCAAGGAATTAAAAGCTATGTTGTACAGTACCCATTTTACAAAAATGATTTTACTACGCTGACTTTTAATCCGGGTAAAATTCAAAACTTTAGTCCCATAACTCGCTATTGGAGCGACCTTACAAGTGCTACCTTCAGAATGAAAAACAACTTTGAAGAGGGTTTGTACTTCAAAAATCTAGGTGGTGATACTACTATGGTTGTAGAAAAAGACCCTTCATTGGTTTTTGAAGGCAAAAATTGTGGTGCTATTTATATTAATGCACCTAAAAAATCATCAGAAAGTATCTCACAAAATTATTTTGAAATTTCGAATTACAACAATGACTGCTATCTGGAATTGGACTACAAATCTACTATCCCGTTTCAAATAGGCTTGCAAGGAGAAAACACTTCGGGTTCGGTAGCAGGCGAATATCTTTTGGGACTTTTCCCAAAAAGCAATTGGGGTAAAATTTATTTGAGCTTATCCAACTTTGTTAATACTTACAAAACTTACCCAAAATATTATTTGAAATTTAGGGTATCTTTAGACGAGTCTAATAGTAAGTACACAGATGGATATGTATTGATTGACAATATCAAAGTGATTGCTCGCTAAAAAAGTATTCATGTATTTATCCGAAATCAAAAAAAGAGCAATCAAGCTACTAGTTTTTTCAGATTTTTTGACAGCCACATTAGCATGGGTCATTTTTTGGGCTATACGGCATAAAATATTGTTACAGACAAATTTTGGCAAGGCATTCACTTTTATGAGGCCCATAGACTTTATAGAAGGTTTTATATTACTTCCCTTAGCTTGGCTTTTCTTATATTATTTGGCAGGCACTTATTTCGACCTATATCGCAAGTCGCGTATCAATGAGGTTTACCGAACCTTCATATCCTGCACCATCGGAAGCCTGCTACTCTCTTTTGTGTTGGTTAGTAACGATTCAAATGAGTTTTCTTACTTCTTCAGCATGAGTTGTCGGTATTTTTTCATTCATACCAGCCTTACGCTTTTATTTAGAATGGTGATACTATTTCGGGTAAAACGAAAAATAACTTCTGGGCAGGTTGGTTTCAATACCATGATTGTTGGAGGTAATCAACAAGCAATTCAGATATATAAACAAATCACCGAGAACAATAAAATTTTAGGGAACATTTTTAAGGGGTTTATTTATTCTCAAAAAGAAACAGGGAATGGCATGAGCCACTACCTTCCTCAGTTGGGCGACTTAACACAACTCGAATCAATTATTGATACACACCAAATAGAAGAAGTTATCGTAGCTGTAGATAGCTCGGAGCGCAGATTACTGGAGAATATTTTAACCCGCCTTAGTTATAAAGCGGTAGTTGTAAAAGTATTGCCCAACCTCTATGACATCATCTCCGGATCAGTAAAAACAAACAATGTATATGATACCATATTGGTACATATAGAACCGGTACTTATGCCCGATTGGCAAATAGTTTGTAAACGAGCTATTGATATAGCAGCATCTTTCACTGCTATTATCTTATTGTCGCCTATCTATATATTTGCCGCCATTCGCGTCAAGTTATCTTCTCCAGGTTCTATATTTTACAAACAAGAGCGAATAGGATTATACGGAATCAGTTTCAATATCATCAAATTCAGGTCTATGTGTGTGGCTGCCGAAGAAAGTGGCCCTGCGCTCTCAAAACAAAATGACCCTCGGATTACTTCATGGGGAAGGGTGATGCGGAAGTGGAGAATTGACGAAATTCCACAATTTTATAATATACTTATTGGGGATATGAGCCTTGTGGGCCCACGCCCTGAAAGAAAATACTATATTGATATTATCTGTACCACACATCCACACTATAAATATCTGCATAAGGTAAAGCCAGGATTAACTTCCTGGGGCATGGTCAAATATGGTTATGCCGAAAATGTGGAACAGATGAAAAAGCGAATGGAATATGATTTGCTTTATATTGAAAACTGTTCTTTGGCTTTAGACATTAAAATCATGCTCCATACATTTATCGTCATTGTAGAAGGCAGGGGTAAATAAATAAGGTATAATTTCCTATTTAGGTATTATCTTGCTTCAAATTCCATTTTAGTATGAAGAAAATACTTAGTGTGCTATCGCTTATTGGTTGCCTTTTTGCCGCACAAGCACAATCGCTGCCTATCAAACCGAATACACCATTCAAGATATACGATACTCATACCAGTGAACAAATTACCATTACCGAATTATCTGATCGTTTGGGCAAAACAGATGTGTTTTTTTGGGGTGAAGAACACAATGATACTATTGGTCATATCCTTGAGCTTAAAATGCTCAAACTCTTATCCGAAAGATACCAAGGCAAGTTGATGCTTTCCTTAGAGATGTTCGAAACGGATTGTCAAGTATTGCTTGATGAATATTTGGGTGGTTTTATCAGTAAAGAAAAATTTTCGAAAGAGGTAAGATTATGGGATAATTATGAAGACTATAGTCCGATGGTCGAGTATGCCAAGGCACAGCATATTCCTATAGTTGCAGCAAATAGCCCTCGCCGATACAACAGCCTCATGAGCCAAAGAGGTCCCAAGAGTTTGGATAGCCTTGGCGACAACTCTAAAGAGTTTATTGCAAAATTACCCATATACGTTCCTAAAAAAGGGAAGTACTATGATAAGTTTGTAAGTGCTATGGGTGGAGCAGATAATATTCATAGCCCCAACATGTTTGCTTCGCAATGCCTCTGGGATGCTACAATGGCAAACAGTATAGAAAGAGCACACAGCAACAGCAGAAAAGGAGGAATCGTGATGCACGTTTGTGGGCGATTCCATAGTGATGAAGGCTTAGGAACAGTTGCTCAATTGCGACGCAAAAATAAAGACCTTAAGATTACTACGATTAGTTGTGTGCCTGCCGATGATTTTGGAAAACCTAACCGTAAAGATTATGAACCTCTTGCAGATTTTGTTATACTAACGAAAAAAAGTGGTGAATAATAAGATTCAAATTTGAATAGATTACGATTCCTCTTTCTAATCTTTTTCAATTTTACACTTAATATCATCTCATTAGATTGGATAATCGGAACAATAGACCTCTAACCTAAATTAGGAGGAGTATTTTCACCTTCCTGTATGAACACTACAGCAATAAAAGACCTTCCTACCGTAGTGTTCAAACGCTTGATTTTGCCACATTTTTGGAAATGTCAGCAGTATTGGTTCAACGAAAAGCAGATAAACGAAAACACGCAATGCAGTGCTGGCGCATCGTTACACAGAGCGAAACTTTATTGCTTTAATCCCAATCATTTCACCTGCCAGACACAAACACTTTGCATAAAGCTGAAAATAATTTTGAAATAATCGTGGTGGATGTGCGTGAACACCCTATAGAACGCCTCAAAAAAACAGCGAAAATATTATCCGGGCAACAAGAAACGGCACGCACACAAAAGAGGCAAATAGTTATCCATAAAGCCACCAGCATAACACTGCATAAAAATAAGAACCGGCAGCCGATTGACAAGCAACAGAAAAGGCATACAGCTATTAATGGGTTGAGATGCTCAAGACAAAGAGCAATCAGTAATAATAAAATCAGTAAGAAAGCGTTACTACTATTTGCTGATATCGCTTTCTACGATACCGTCTCTAATTCGTACTATTCGGCGGGTACAGTTTGCTATATCGTCTTCATGCGTTACAAGCATTACCGTGTTTCCATTGGCGTGGATTTGACTAAACAAATCCATGATTTCTAAAGAAGTTTTAGTATCTAAATTACCAGTAGGTTCATCGGCTAGGATAAGCGATGGATTGTTAATCAGTGCCCGAGCTATGGCTACACGTTGGCTCTGACCTCCCGATAATTCATTGGGGTTATGCTTTCCTCTATCTTGAAGTCCTACCTTTTCCAACATAGTCCAAGCACGTTCTTCACGTTCTTTTTTAGCAATGCCTGCGTATATGAGCGGTATCGCTACGTTTTCCCAGGCACTCAATCGAGGCATGAGGTTGAATTGTTGGAATACAAAACCAATTTCAGTATTTCGTGCTGCTGCCAGTTCATCATCATCCATTTGGCTAACGTCTTTCCCGTTCAGGATGTACTGCCCTTTGGTGGCGGTATCGAGGCAGCCGATGATATTCATCAAAGTAGATTTTCCGGAGCCTGAAGGGCCCATTAAGGCTAAATACTCATGGCTAAATACTTTGAGGTCAATCCCCTTCAATACCGGAAGCTCTTGCTTGCCGAGAAAGTAACTCTTGTAAATATTACTAAGGGAGATAACTTCTTTCATCTAAATTAATGATAAGGCTTTGAGAGATAAATGAGGTGCAAGGTTACAAATAGCTGCTATCTCAAAACTTCTTGCAACTTGTTTTCAAGGTCTGGACCACGAAGGTCGTACGCAATAACCTTTCCATTGGGGTCAACCAAAAAATTTGCAGGAATAGAAGAGATGTTATAATCTCTAGCAGCTATAGATTCCCATCCTTTGAGATCTGAAATATGCGTCCAATCAAGATGATCTTGTGCAATGGCAGCTTGCCATTTTGATTTGTTATTATCAAGAGAAACGCCTAGAATAGTAAAATTTTTATCCTTAAACATTCTGTAGGCAGCCACAACATTAGGATTCTCTTTTCTGCAAGGAGTACACCACGAAGCCCAAAAATCTACCAACACATATTTCCCTTTGAAAGAAGAGAGCTTCACCGTAGCTCCTTCTGGAGTACTTAAACTAATTTCGGGTGCTATATCACCCTCAAGCGAATTCTTGTTATCTTCTGTTGGTGCAGTTCCTTTTTTATAGTGTTCCAACCAATCTTTACCTAATTGTGCTTTGGGAAAACGACTTGGAATAGTAGTTGAAAAAGCATCTAAGAAGGGTTTTTCAACCGTAGGATTTAATATTTGAACAGCAAAAAGTGCATTGGGTAAGTATTTTGAAGTGTCGGCATAATGTTCAATATATTGGGTCAATTGAAGATTGAGGTCGCTCATATCTTTGTTTGCCAACTCTATCATTGAATCATTGCCTCGAATACGCATACTGTCCATCACAATCGTTAAGGTTTGAATGTCATTGATATATTTACGAACATCAGCAAAGAAGTTGCGCAAGCTTTCAGATGCAGGAGAACCTTTGACGGTATAAGCTTCCAAATTATTCCAATCAGAGATAATTCTGACACTCTCTCCCGAAAGCGATAAGATGATAAATTTATTGTCCGAAAAATGTAGCCTATACAAACTTGACTCGTTGTTTCCTGAACTAGATAGTTCGAAATGCCCCTTACTATCGGTTCTAATAGAATCTAAAATTTTGGTTTCATTAATGCCCATTTCTTCGAGCAAAACTTTCTGCTCAGGCATATTGGCCATTTCTACAGAAATGACAAATTTATGCTTACTGTTTGTGCAGGATGTAAAAACAGTAAGCAACACAGTAAAAGGAAGTAGTAGAAATTTAATATTCATCAAGATATATTTGTACTGCAAACTTAAAATAATAAAACCCTCTTTGTTTGCCTCAACAGTATTGCTTGCACAGTTTTAACAGTTTGTATCCATTTTCGTATTTTACTTGCAGTGCTTTCTGTGGCAGGTCTTTGGGACAGTTTGGCGTAAAAGTTCACTATTTTCTATTTTTTTTGATTTTTAAACTTTAATTCCCTACCTTTGCGTTCCCAAATTTGAGAATATGCCAAAGGTGAAGACACACTCTCGTGCAAAGAAAACTTTTAAAGTTACTGGTACGGGCAAGATACGCAGATATAAAGCTTTTAAAAGCCACTTGCTAACCAAAAAATCAAAAAAGCGCAAACGCCATTTGCGTCAAGCAGCGTTCGTACATCCTACGAACCTCAATTTAGTGAAGCGTATGCTGTGTATGCGCTAATTAGTTAATAATTCATAATATCATCAAGTATGCCACGTTCGGTAAATGCAGTTGCTTCTCGCGCAAAAAGAAAAAAAATATTAGCTCAGGCTAAAGGTTTTTACGGTAAACGTAAAAATGTATATACAGTTGCTAAAAACGTTTTAGAAAAAGGTTTAGGCTATAAATATGTAGGTCGTAAACTAAAGAAGCGCGAGTATCGCAGCCTTTGGATTACTCGTATTAATGCAGCGGTTCGCGAAGAAGGTATGAGCTATTCTGTTTTTATACACAAATTGTCTGAAAAAGGAATAGACCTTAATCGTAAAGTTTTAGCCGATTTGGCTATGAATGAACCAGAGGCATTCAAAAATTTAATTGCCCAAGTAAAGTAATTTATATTTGATCTTATTATATGCCGATACTTTTCAAAAGAGTATCGGCATATTTATTTTAACAAAATTTCGGTATAGCAGCGTGCGATTCGCTTAGGTACATTTTGTATTTTTACGTCTTCAATATAGTCAATGAGTATTCAGAATAATTATGTAGCAATAATGGCTGGTGGTATCGGTAGTCGCTTTTGGCCGATTAGTCGAGCAAATCACCCCAAACAATTTTTGGATATTTTAGGTACTGGTCGCTCATTGCTCCAATGGACATTTTATCGATTTAAAAATATCTGTCCAGCAGAAAATATTTATTTCATTACTAATCATAGCTACGTTTCACTCATAAAGGAGCAATTGCCCGAACTGTCTGATGCACAGATAATTAGTGAGCCATCGCGTAAAAATACGGCTGCTTGTTCTGTCTATTTTGCACATAAAATATACGCTCAAAATCCGAATGCAAATATTATTATGTCTCCGGCAGATCACCTTATACTCGACGAAAGGGCATTCGAAAATAGTATGTTTGAGGGTATTGATTTTGTGAAAAATAACCTTTCATTATTGACACTGGGTATCAAACCTACTAGACCCGATACTGGATATGGTTATATACAGTTCGACCAAAAAAAATCTATTGAACAAGTTTTTAAAGTAAAAACATTTACTGAAAAACCTTCTTTGGACATTGCTAGAGCTTTTCTCAAAAGTGGAGACTTCTTGTGGAATGCAGGAATCTTTTTGTGGAATGTAAATACCATCATTAAGGCTTTTGCTCAATATCTTCCTGAGATGAATGATATTTTCGAGCAATTGGCTAACTATTATAATACTTCGAAAGAGTATCATGAGATAGAAAAGATATACCCTCTTTGTGCTAACATTTCTATAGATTATGCTGTCATGGAGAAGGCTGATAATGTTTTTGTTGCCCCTGCACAATTTGGCTGGAGCGACTTAGGGACTTGGGAGAGTGCCTATGGAAATTCCGAAAAAGATTATTTGGGTAATGCTGTACATGGCAAAAATGTTTTTGTCATTGATGCCTCAGAATGTATGGTGAAGGCACCAGACAAAAAATTGGTTTTGCTTCAAGGCTTGGAAAAATACATTGTTATTGATACGCCCGATGTTTTGATGATATGTGAGCGTAGTAAAGAACAGCATATTAAAGAATATGTTGCCGAAATCAAGCGCAACAAAGGAGATAAATTTCTGTAAGCGTTCTTAGAATCTAGGGCAGTGATACATTCTACGTCCTCGAGATGTTTCATTATATATGCCCTCGTATCGGACAGACATTTCTAATGCACCTGTACCTCCTCCTGCATTAATGGGCAATGAAGAGATGGTATAATCGTAACTCGCCATTATTCGCCAGCTATTTATTTGCATGCCCGCTACCCCCGCTACCGCATCGCCCCAACGATTGTAGAGACCAAAAATAAGCTGATTGGCTTGAACTTGCTGCGTTGCTTTGGTTACATTAAAGTGTAACAAGGCGCCAAATAATATTTCACGAGCACCACTTTGTATGGTATAATAGGCAGATGGATTGATGATCAAATTCTCGCTTGTCTTTAGTAAGATGTCTAAGTTTGCTTGATGACGAAAATCTAATGTGTTTGTCCCACCTTTAAAAAAGGATTCTGTAGGACGGTTTAAATTGTTAGTACTAGCTCCAAGTTTGATATACACCGCATCATTTGGAAAGTAGGCATAGTTCATACCTGCGCCAAATGAATTGTAGCTTGATTTTTCGAGACCTTTGTTTTCATTATTAGGGTTGTTTTTATTGAAAGTATATCCATCCCACTGAATAGGGTAGGTGAACTTGCTGAAATTGACACTACGCATACCGTTGCTGGCAGAGGCTCCAAATGAAATCATGTTGAATTCTCCTATTTCTATATGATAGGCCAAAAACATTTCGGAACGAAATAAATTTAATTTGCCATCACCTACATTATCATTAAAAAATGCAAAACCAACACCGAGCCAATTGGTTTGGTTCTTATTTCGAAATGCTTGAAAATCCCCAAATATGGATGTGGTTGTGAAAGGTGCAGGTAAAGCCGCCCATTGAGTGCGAAACTGTGCTCCAATTCTATAATCTGCATCTAGGGTCAATGCTGCATTGGCAGGATTAAGCAAGAGGGGGGCATTGTAATATTGCGAAAAGTGCATGGCTTGTGCTTTGCTTTTTTTGGGTAAAAAAGCAATCAAACTAAAGGCTGTATAGAAAGCAACAAGTATTTTGTTCATGGGGTAATTTTCAGCAGGATAAAATGCAAAATAAAATTACATTGTTTTCCTTATTTAAAAAAATTTGTAGGCTATAGCTTTACCTTGTGTCTATTTTAGTCCATTTTTTACAAAGGTTAAGTTCAATTATATAATTTCTTGTTTCTCTACTGCGGTATAGAGTTGGTGATAGGCACCCTCTTGTTGCATGAGCTCCTGATGAGTACCTTGCTCTTGTATTTCCCCTTTATCCAAAACAATGATTTGGTCTGCTTTTCTTATAGTGGATAGCCTGTGTGCAATGACAATAGCTGTTCGTCCCTTGATTAAAGTTTCAATTGCTTTTTGAACCAATAATTCGCTTTCGCTGTCAATAGAAGAGGTAGCTTCATCAAGAATTAAAATAGTGGGGTTATACAGCAATGCTCTTGCAAACGAAATGAGTTGGCGTTGACCTTGAGAGAGGGTGTTGCCACGTTCCATCACATTGAAGTAATAGTTGTCTGGCAGCCGCATAATGAAATCATGGATGCCTAAAATGATACAAGCTTCTTTTACTTTATCGAGTGATATATCGGTGTTGCGGAGGGTAATGTTGTCGTATATAGTGCCGGAAAACAAAAAAATATCCTGAAGTACTATACCGATGTGTTTTCTCAAAGAATACACATCATAGTTATGGATGTCTTGTCCATCAATCAATATATGCCCGCTTTGTATTTCGTAAAGGCGATTGAGAATGCTAATAATACTTGTTTTCCCGGCGCCTGTATGCCCAACAAATGCAAGGGTTTTACCTGCGGGAATATCGAAGGAGATACCTCGCAAAACGGGTACATCTGGTTTGTACGAAAAGACAACATTTTGAAATTGCACCACCCCTTTGAGATTGATGGCTAGTACAATGCCATCGTTTTGGATACTCTCTTTACTATCTAATAAAATGAAAATACGTTCTGCTGCTATCATACCCATTTGCAGTACATTAAATTTATCTGCCATCATACGCAGTGGGCGAAAGAGTAAGTTGAGATACATCACAAAAGCAATAATGACACCGGGTGTTACATCATAAACGATCATTCTTTTGGCCCCCCACCATACCAACAAACCCAATGATACAGCAAGTATAATTTCCACTATCGGAAAGAATACAGAATAGGCGAGTATTGATTTGATGTTTGCATTACGATGCTCTTTATTGATTTCGTCGAATTTATTGCTTTCTCGACTTTCGGCAGCAAAAGATTGTACAATACTCATACCGCTAATATGTTCCTGTGCAAACGCATTCAAATTGGCAACTGCAGTGCGCACTCGTTGGAAAGATTTATTGACATTTTCTTTGAACCAGTAAGTAGCTAAAATGATTGCGGGCAAGGTGGTCAAGCAAATTAAGGTGAGTACCCAGTCTGTAGCTAACATGGCTATAATAACGGCAACAATGGTGAGTACATCGGCAATAATAGAAATGATACCTTCTGAAAAAACATCGTTCACCGATTCCATATCGTTGATAGAGCGTGTGGTTAGTGTACCAACGGCTGTTTTATCATAAAAGGCAACATTTTGAAATAGTATTTTTCGGAACACTTGTTGGCGTAAGTCGTTCACTACACTTTGCCCCATCCAATTAATACGGTACGAAAAAATGAACCGTAAAAAAGTTTCCAATAATAATAAGCCTAACTGAATTGCAGTGATTGTAATTAGTCCTTCTAGTAAATGATTTTTGATATACACATCTACCGATTGCTGAATGAGGTAAGGGCGAAGTGGAGCAATCAATGCCAAAACAATACTCAGTAGCATGGCAGTATAAAATGTACGACGGTAAGCGTTCGTATAAGTAAAAATTCTGCGCAAGGTGACGAGTGAGAAAGTCTTTTTTGCCTTATCGGACATAGTACTGTTTTGGGTTGCCAAAGGTCGGAAGAATAAATAACAAAATGCCTGATGCTAGGCTAGATTTAAAATTATCCTATTGAGAATAGATGAAAATTAGTTTCCTTTGTTCTGGTTAATGGGGCATCAAAAATTAGTGAACTATGTATAGCATCCTCTTATGTGTGTTGTTGATAATAGCGGATTGCTCTATTTCGGTAGCCCAAAGTTCTGTTTGAAGCAATCGGCCTCCGAAAAACCTCTTGCAGACAAGATAATCTATATCCGTATTTACTCAAAAAATAAAAAGACTTTAATTTTTAAGCAGGTCGAAACAAATGCTGAGGGTAGGTTTGAATTAAGATTGCCAATCGGATTATTTTGTAGAAGAATGGAAGGCAAAACCTTTTAGGCTTCGCAAAAATGCTCAAAATACAACGTGGGATATAACTTGTTTGAAAAAAAGGCACAGCATCCCAGATTATATTGTTAAAACTAAGTCGAAGCACTACACCTGAGATTCATATCAATTCTCACATTCCCTGTTTTTATGCGCCCTATTGTGGCACTTATTCAGGTCCTATGCCGCCATGATATTTTTATTCCACTATGTCAATTTTTAAACTGTGTTTTTCAGCTGCATTGCTTAAAGTTACAATGTACATTCCTTTTGAAAGGTGCTTGCCTGCGATAGTAATCGTATGGTTACCTATGCTTACGTTGCAATTTTGTTGATACACAATTTTGCCACTCATATCAGTTATCGTTACATCTGCTAGATTGTCTTGTGTAGCGCAAAAGTTGAGGCTGAAATTTCCTGTATTGGGATTAGGGAAGCAATTGAAATGACTCATAATGTCATTTTGAAATAGTGGTAAGGTAGAGGTGGGTGCAATTTTACCCATTTTCATCCCATTCCCAAAACTACTAACCCACAATTCAGTTTGATTGTAGGGATTAAAAAATACTCTTTCGGGTTGCCGAAACGGATAGCTCGAAACCACTTTCCATGAAGGACTTGCGGCATTCATACTGTCTGAGATCCAAAGACCTTGTGTTTCGGTAGTGAGATAGGCTTGTTTTGCATTTTGAGGATTGAATGTGATAGACGTTACTCGATCAAATTTTGTACCTGTGAGTTTTGTCCAACTGGCGCCTCGATTCGTTGTTTTGTACAAACCTCCCAGTCCGCTTGGTACACTACCCCAAGCACTGAATACGGCTACATACCAAGTGTTTTGACTTGAATCAGAGGGGTCGATGACGATATCTTTTGTCCAATATTGCATACCTGGATCGCTCACATCTGTCCATGTGTCTGTCACAGGGTCGTAGATGAATACGCCAGAGCTTGCAGTGAAAGTGCCGCTCGAATTTCTTCTTCCTGAAAAAGTGCAGACCATCTTACCGTCTTTCAATACTTCAATACAAGCAGGATGCCCTTCAGTGCGAGGTGGGTTTGCTAATTTTGTCCAGATAGAAGTAGCATGTGATTTTAGATTGTCTGTTTTGTAAATGCCTCCAAGTTGTGCGCCTGGAGTTCCGCCAAAATGAACTACAGAAGCATACATTCTATTGTTGTTGCTTGGGTCTATACTAATCCAAAAAACAGGATGTCCAAAGCTGTGAATGTTTGCCCAAGTAGCACCGTTGTCAGCCGAATAAACAATTTTGCCATTGGCATCTGCTGCATCCAACTGCGCATCTTGCAAACGAGTACTTTGATATATGTCGTGAATGTTAGAACAGCCACCATATACGGTATTGGTACTATCTTTTGCCAAACGGTATAGGGAGTTTACAGAAAATCCACTGTACAAATATCCCCAAGATTTACCCGTGTCAATAGAGCGAATACCACCAATATCACTAAAGCTACCCATCATTGTACTTGCATTTTGCCAATAAACTTGCCAACAAGTTGTATTCTCCAAGCCAATACTATGGTAGGCTTTGTTTTTTGGTGTTGCAGTATTGGTCGGATTTTCGCCGCCGCTATTAACATAAGCTTGAGACCAATTATCTCCGCCATCGCTCGATACTTGTACATTACTGTAGGTGCCAAATAAAATTTTGTTTGAATTGTTAGGCGCAACGCTTATTCCAAAACAGGTTTCGCTCCAACTCCAACTTTTATCTCCACCAAATCCTTCCCAAGCGGTTGTGATATTTAAGTTGTTTGTGGTATTGAATTTTTTTGTCCAAGTGCTTCCACCATTACTTGACTTATACACTAATGGTGCATTGAGCGAATTGTCGTGGCCGCCAAGATATATTGTGCTGACATCATTTGTAGCCATACCTGCATACATTACGAAATCATTTGTGAAATTAATACCTGTCGATTGGGGTAGCCATGCCCCACTAGCATTGTCCATCGTATAAACGCCTTTGGCAAAGTTGGTATAATTCCAAGGCATAATACCATTATAGGTTCCTGCAATGTTAGCCGCAATGCATACAAAACGTGTTGTAGACCCTAACTTTGCCCCCGCAAAAGACCAAATAATTTGACCTATGGGAATGCCAGTTGTGGTCATTGTTGAGAATGTAGTTCCTCCATTATTCGAGGATATGATACCTTCATTAGTACCGATGTAGATATTCAGACCATCCCAAAATACACCCCCGATGATGATTCCAGCACCCATATTGGTGGCATGTTTTACGAGCGTGAATGAAGTGCCCCCGTCTTTTGAAAATAAAATATCGCCATAGGCTCCCACCAATAGTTGGCTTGCATTGTTATAATTTGCTTTGATGTTATACACCTTGCCATAGGTAGTTACATTGTAACCTGATAGTTTGTTCCATGCAGTACCTCCATCAATCGTCTTCACCGGATAACCGTTATTTCCATCGTTGAAATTACTGTAAGCGATATTGGGGTCTATGGTAAATTCATAAGTAGAGGTATTAAATACTTGAAGTTTCGAAAAATCAATTTGTGAGTAGGTTTTTCCAAAATCTGTGGTATGAAATAACTCGCTCATGTCGCAACTCACGTAAAACTCATTATCGTTTACGGGATTTACTGTAGGGAAAAATAAAGCACCTCCTCCACCAATACCTCTAGGCATAAAACTGCTGGGCTGTGCGTAACTGGGTATGCTGTTGATGAACAGTAAAGTTGCTAAGAGTAGTTTATTTTTCATAAGATTGTTTTTAGATGCGAGGATGTTTATATTATGTAATAAACAGAGCCTAATTTACAAATAAGAAATTTAAATTACGCAGTGTTTTTAAAACTGCCTTATTTTCTAATAGTTATATTTCTCTTTCCAACACGATTTTAAATAAACCCTTTGACGTTCTTCAGCCGCATTGTTTCCTGGTTCGTACAATTTTGTACCACTTATTTTTTCGGGCAAAAATTCTTGCTCTACAAAATTACCTTCAAAATCATGAGCATATTGATAGCCTTTGCCATAACCCATTCCTTTCATCATTTTTGTGGGCGCATTATGTAGGTGTATGGGTACGGGTAAATCTCCAGTTTGCCTTACGATACCCTGTGCTTTGCCAATAGCCATATAGGCTGCATTGCTTTTGGCAGAAGCCGCCAAATAACTCACCGTTTGTGCTAGTATGATGCGACATTCCGGATAACCAATCATCTCTACTGCTTGGAAAGTAGAGGTGGCTAATAAAAGTGCATTGGGATTAGCATTACCAATATCTTCTGAAGCCAAGATAAGCATACGCCTTGCAATGAATTTGGGGTCTTCACCACCTTCAATCATTCTTGCCAACCAATATACCGCTGCATTGGGGTCGCTACCTCTTATAGACTTGATAAATGCTGAAATGATATCATAATGTTGTTCTCCATTTTTATCGTACAGAGCCATTTTTTGCTGTACGATATCTTGTACTAAAGCATTGCTTATAATACCATCACCGGTATTGAAAGAAGATACTACTAGCTCTAATAAATTGAGTAGCTTGCGTGCATCACCCCCAGATAATTGCAATAATGCTTCCCATTCTTCAACAATTATTTTATACTGTTTCAATATCACATCTTGAGTCAATGCTTGATGTACCAATGCCTTTAGTTGTTCTTCTGTGAGCGATTGTAATACATATACCTGACATCGGCTCAATAAAGCTCCGATGATTTCGAAAGATGGATTTTCGGTTGTAGCTCCTATCAGGGTAATGATGCCACGTTCTATGGCTCCGAGTAGGCTGTCTTGTTGGGCTTTGTTGAAACGATGCAGTTCATCAATAAAGAGCAAGGTTTGTCCGTCCATTTTTGATCTCTCTATTACGGCGCGCACTTCTTTTACACCACTATCTATGGCACTAAGGGTGTAAAAGGGTAGTTCTAATGAGTGTGCAATAATTTGCGCTAAAGTCGTTTTGCCTACCCCTGGTGGTCCCCAAAAGATAATGGAATGCGCTTTCTTTCGGACAATCATTTGTGCCAACACTTTTCCTTCGCCCACTAAGTGTTCTTGACCAATAAAGGTACTTAGGCATTTTGGGCGCATTCTTTCGGCAAGAGGAATATTGCTTTTCATTTTTTAATGAATTATAAACAGAATAATACAGACGATGTGTTAATTTCGCTGTGCGAATAATCTTCAAAATACGCTTCAAGCTATGAAACGCAATGTACTAATATTAAGCTGTTTGCTCATCATTTCCGTTGTAGCTTTCGGACAAAAGAAAAAGAAAAAAAATGCTGAGCTGCCTGTTGTAAGTACACTTAACTTGCCTGGTACGGCTTTTCTACGCCCTATAAGCAATCAATTAGAGCCCAAATTTGACTACAAACAAATGGATGCGCCATTGCCCAAGTTTAATATTATCAATTACGAAAATAAAAACATTACCAAAGAAGTACTACAAAGCGGTGGCAACTTGGTGATGATTATGTTTAACCCTACTTGCGAACATTGCGAGGAAGAAACCAAAACTCTTATTGAAAATATTTTCTTGTTCAAGAAGAGTAAAATTTTGTTGGTAGCTGCGGCGATTCAAACATCCAATATCAGCTATTTTGATGCTAATGTAAAATTTAGTCAATACCCTTCTACCATTACCGTTTCGGTCGATAGTGCCCATGTCATCGATAAATTATTTACCTACAAAACTTTACCTCAAATCAATATTTATGACGGTAAAAACTTGCGTTTAATTCGCACTTTCGAAGGGTTGCAACCTTTGGATACTTTGCGCCTTTATATTGAGTAGTCTGCTTAATTGAGCAACAGGGCGGATACCGCATAGTCTGCCAAGAGAATCAAAATACAACTTACTACTACTGCAGTTGTTGAGGCTTTACCGATTTCTAGCGCCCCCCCTTTTACATAATATCCGTAATAGGCTGGAATGGTAGAAATGATAAAGGCAAAAGCCACCGACTTGGACATAGCCACCACTAAATTGTAAGGAATAAAACCATTGGTAAGCCCTTGCGTAAACTGGGCTTCGCTCAAAATATTGCTGGTTACGCCTGCAAAATATCCGCCAAAAATACAAATGGCAATAGAGAATATCACCAAGCAGGGCACCATAATGAGGGCAGCCAAAATTTTGGGTAGGACTAAATATGTTTTTGTATTGATACCCATAATCTCCAAAGCGTCAATTTGTTCGCTCACTCGCATATTGCCCAATTCCGAAGCAATTTTACTGCCTACCACACCTGCCAATACAATACATATCAAGGTGGGGGAAAGTTCAAGAATAGCGGTGTCGCGGGTGAGTTGTGCAATGATGTATTTAGGCACCCAAGGACTTATCAGCTGGTATGCCACTTGTAGGGTCAGTACCATTCCTAAGAATACGGAAATGACCAAAACAATCGGAAGTGAGCGAATGCCAATATCATTGCATTGGGTCATAAACTCTTTCCAATATACTTGTGCATTTTCAGGTCGGCTTATGCCTCCCTTCAACATCATAGCAATACGTCCGGTGTGTTCAAAAAAGCGACCTAAAATCATACAGCAAATATAAGGGAGCCTTTATTCTAATTATCAGTTTCTGACGCCCCAAATTTTAGGACGCAGTAAAAAGTGCTGCTGTACAATAAAGTCTTTTCTGAAAAAAAGGAATCCCATGTCGAAAATTTCGATGGAAAGCCGTACTGGATTTTTTTGTACCAGCAATTTCCATTGTTCCTGCTGTTTTTTTGAAGCATGTATATGGGCAACAATTATCACATCTTCCTCCTTGATGGGTAATATCACTTTGTTGACAGATGAAAATAACCACAAGGAAGCTCCTTTGCTCTCCTCCGTATGTTCTGTGTCTAGTTGGTCAAAGTGGACAGTCCTAATTGCATAATGCGCTATAACGCACTCCGTAATTGCAAGTTTTTGAGTAGATAAGCTATTTCTCGCTGTACTTGGAGTCATTGAAAGAACAGTGAGCTTCTTCGACGGCGCATTTAAAATTTGTGCAACAAAATCATACACAAATGGAGAATGTGTACCATGAAGGTTTTTGGCTTTGCAATAATGCTTTAGCTTTTCAACAAAGCGATATATCTTCACACCAACGATTGATTTCTTTTATACTGTTGGAAGCTAAAATCAAATTGATGCTGCTCGTCTTTAGGGTGATATTCTTCCCATACCTTAGTCCATTGCTTACAATCTAAAATCGGGAAAAAAATTTCACCGTTTTCAAGTACAGTATGCACACGGGTCAAATAAATTTGATTAACAAAACTTAAAGTATCTGCAAAAACGACCCCTCCGCCAATAATGCAAACTTCGGGTGTCTCTTGTTGTTCTAAATAAAGAATAGCTTCTTGGTAATTTGTGAAATGCAAGACTCCTTCGGGTAGTTCTATTGCGCTGCGCGATAAAACAATATTCAGTCTTTTCGGTAAGGGGCTGCCCAAGGACTCAAAGGTTTTGCGCCCCATTAATACAGGCTTTCCTAAAGTTATTTTTTTAAAAAATTTCAAATCGTCAGATAAATGCCAAGGCAAGGTATTATGAATGCCAATGACATTATTTTCCGAAGCGGCTACAACAATAGTTTGAATCATTGATTTGAAATTCTGAAAGAGCTACAAAGGTAAAGCATTTGGACAATGTCTTTTGAAGATAAAATTGTAGGTTTGAGTTTTAGAGACTCGCACAGAAATATGCAAAGCCTTTCCCAATCGCTGTATTATAAATATCGCTGCCTAGTAGTGAGTATTTTGCTACTCAATTTATATGGTAATAAACTGATGGCACAAACTAATCGTGCAGGATTTGGCATCGAAACTAATTTTATAGGCGGTA
The DNA here is from genome assembly GCA_030054025.1 of Phycisphaerales bacterium. Taxonomy (GTDB): domain Bacteria; phylum Bacteroidota; class Bacteroidia; order Chitinophagales; family Chitinophagaceae; genus Rurimicrobium. The sequence goes on from JASGCQ010000009.1 coordinate 41,787, forward strand.
AAATTTTCAAACATTCAGCAAAGTTTAAAGGTCCGATTCCTGATTTCTCGTCTGCACTCGATGTGAATATAGTTTGGAAAACAAACGGCAGAAAAGAATGGCAGCAAAGAAGATCTTATCCAACCTTGGGTTTAGGCTTTACCGCTACTTATTACGATAAAGATGTTTATGGACAGAGTATTGGTTTTTATCCAAACCTCGAATTGCCTATACTACGACAAAAAAAATGGGAGTGGACTATACGCTTCGGTATGGGCTTGGGTTATGTCAATAAACGTAATGCTCCTTATGCCCCCGAATGGGATTCACTCAATTATGCCATTGGTTCGTATATTAATAATTTCACCTTATTTTCTTCAGATTTACGCTTTCATCTCAATAAGCATTGGGATATTCAGGCAGGTATCAATTTTACACACATGTCTTCTGCCAAATACAGAGTGCCCAATTTAGGAATCAATCTTATTGGAGGGCATATTGGCTTGAGGTATTTTCCAAATTCTTCTGTACCCGAAAAAATCACTTCGCCTTGGACTCCTTTAAACAATAGAATTCTGTTCCAAGCCCGGCAAGGTATTGCCATGCACACTTGGGAGAGCCAAGGTAGTGCTGCTACACCTGTCTATTTATCTTCTTTGTTTCTCAGTAAGCGCTATTGGGGAAAGAACAAAATATTAGTAGGCTTGGATTACGCCTATTATCAAAGCGTCTATGATTTTCTTCGTCTGCAAGCTATATCCGTCGGCAATGAGCGTAATGGCTCTTGGAAGGCAGGTGTATTTGTTGGTCACGAGTTTTTGTACGGTAGGGCAGGCTTACTTTTGCAAATGGGTTATTACATACACCAAGCTTATTTGCCCAGCGATCCTATTTATCAGAAATTGGGGGTCAATTGGTATCTGATACAACAAGAAAAAGGCTTAGTAAAAGAACTCAGTGTCAGCACACTTTTAAAAACACATTATGCTATTGCCGAATTAGCCGAATTGGGCATTGGTGTTGGGTTTTAGAGTCGCACCTTTACTTCATTGTTGCTTTCTTTTTTTCTAACAATTGCAACTCATCACGCCATTTGGCAGCTTCCATAAAATCAAGATTTTTGGCTGCTTGCTCCATTTGCTTTTTCGCTTTGCTGATTGCTTTCGTAATGCTTGCAGCACTGTTATAGCCGACCTCATCTTCCGCAGCAATACTGATTACATCGTCCACCACTGCATACGGATTTTTTTCATCGTAGCCTTTGATGTCCAACACCGATGTTTGTTGAAAAATCTGCTCTGTTGATTTGCTTACTGTTGTCGGGGTAATGCCATGAGCCAGATTATATTTGATTTGCTTTTCACGGCGGCGATCTGTTTCGTCCATCGTGCGTTGCATGGAGTCCGTTATTTTATCGGCATAAAAAATAACCAAACCTTCTGAGTTCCTTGCCGCACGGCCTGCCATTTGCGTCAGAGAACGTTCGTTGCGCAAAAATCCTTCTTTATCGGCATCTAAAATTGCCATCAAGGATACCTCGGGCAAATCCAAACCTTCGCGAAGCAAGTTCACGCCTACTAATACATCAATTACGCCCATACGCAAGTCGCGCAAAATTTCTACCCGTTCAAGCGTATCCACTCCAGAATGAATATAGCGCGATTTTACCTGAATGCGTGCCAAGTATTTGTCCAGCTCCTCGGCCATTCGTTTGGTGAGGGTTGTTACTAAAACTCTTTCATTTTTTTTGATACGCTTGTCTATTTCGTCCAGCAAATCATCTATTTGATTGATACTTGGGCGTACCTCAATGGGAGGGTCTAAAAGCCCCGTTGGGCGTACTACTTGTTCTACAATGAGACCGTCTGTTTTTTGCAGTTCATAATTGGCAGGGGTAGCGCTCACAAATACCACTTGGTTCAACTGATCTTCAAATTCATTAAAATTCAGTGGACGATTATCCAATGCCGAAGGCAATCGAAATCCGAAATCAACCAAATTCATTTTGCGCGAACGATCACCACCATACATCCCACTGATTTGAGGGATGGTAACATGGCTTTCGTCAATCATAAGCAAATAATCTTTCGGAAAATAATCCAATAAGCAAAAGGGGCGTACCCCCGGCTTTCTTCGGTCGAGAAAACGAGAATAGTTTTCGATGCCTTTGCAGAAGCCTAATTCCTGAATCATTTCGAGGTCGTAATTCACGCGCTCTTTGATACGAGCAGCCTCTATATTTTTGCCTATTCTGTTGAAATAGGCAACCTGTGCATTTGTTTCATCTTGTATTTCGTGTACAATCTCTGCCATCAAATTTTTGGGTGCGATATACAGATTAGCAGGGAAAATCGCAGCGTGTTCCATGGACTGGATACGCTTACCTGTTTCTGTTTCGAAACTCTCAATCTCTTCAATTTCATCCCCAAAAAAAGTGATGCGATAACCAAAATCGAGATAAGGCAAATTGATGTCAACCGTATCGCCATTTACCCTGAAACTGCCTCGAGCAAATTCGCCTTGGCTGCGCATATATTGTGCATGAACCAATCCGTGTAAGAAATGATTACGACCAATATCTTGTCCGCGTTCCACACGGATAATGCTGTTTTCATATTCCGCAGGATTACCCATACCATAGATACAAGATACTGAAGCCACGATGACAATATCTCTTCGTCCACTTAACAGGCTCGAAGTTGCTCTCAATCTTAATTTTTCCAACTCTTCGTTAATCGAAAGGTCTTTTTCGATATAGACATTTTTGGTGGGTAGATAAGCTTCGGGCTGGTAATAATCGTAGTACGAAACAAAATACTCCACCGAATTTTCAGGAAAAAACTGACGAAATTCTCCATACAATTGCGCCACCAAAGTTTTGTTGTGCGTGAGGATGAGTGTAGGTTTTTGCACCGCCTCTATCACATTCGCCATCGTAAAGGTCTTGCCCGAACCTGTTACGCCCAATAGAGTTTGGAACAGCTCTCCCGCATTAACACCTTCTACCAATTGCTTGATGGCAGTGGGTTGGTCGCCTGCGGGTTGGTAGTCGCTATGTATTTTGAATTGCATGGTTTTTGGGTAGATGAATTGCTGCACAAAACTATCTTTTTTTAGGCAGATATTTTGGGGCATTCAAGCGCATCTTTCTATTGGACTTTGGGTTCAGGCTGTCACTCATAGTCCTCGATACCCTACGGGCTATCCGTTCCATCCTGTGCCCATCAGACTTTGTTTGGCTATTTAGCTTTGCCCGACCTAACGGATTTATCCGGGTGGGCTTTTCGTGTCTACAATATTATTAGCCACAAAAAAACAGTCGGAAGACTGCTAGGTAGCCACGACCTAGAGGGCTCTGCTGCCTAGCTTTGCGACACGCTTCGCCGAACTGCGAAACAAAAACCCAGCCTTTATAAAAAGGCTGGGTTTTGTTTTTTTGTTGCTCCATAATTTGAAACTGTGGAGAGTCTGGAGAAAAAGACTAAACCTGCTTTGTGTTTTTTCCAAAATGCTTTTCTCCATAAATTTGAAGAAAAACAAAAAAGGATAAGTTAAGTAAGCCGCCAATTAACGAATTATTAGCATTGCTAAAATGTTCAAGTTTTAAACTTGCTCCCATAAATATTAGAATTAAGGCAGCAAGTAAAAATCTAAAACGCCATTTAAATAATAGAAACATAGTTTGTTGATTTATAAAGGTGTAGTAAAAGTTATTGTACTTTCAGAAACTGTTTTAGTGCAATCTAAAATATTTAAGGCACATAAACAAGCTAATGCTTCAGATTTTGATTTTGTGGCATTAATGCACTCTGGTACAGTCATTGCATTAGCGCAAGAAATTAGACATGCTGCAATGCAAGCGTGTGGTGCTAATGCGCATGCAAGAGTACCTGTTAAGTCATTAGTTACATCATTCCAAGCAGCCCTCATACAACCTCTCCAATGCGCGTCACCGAGATACAAGATATGAACTCAAAGACTACATAGAATTAGACGAAGGCTTTTTTGAAACCTCCGACCGCAGGC